>JAFTUB010000116.1 GCA_017466495.1 Clostridia bacterium | reverse complement strand
TATGGTAAATCGCGCCTTCATCGAGATGATGATCGAGGGCGACGCCAACGGCCGTGGCTTCCAGTACCCCAGTCCCACCTACTCCATCACCCGGGACTTTGACTGGTCTCCCACAGAGAACAACAAGCTTCTCTTTGAGATGACCGCCAAGTACGGTACCCCCTATTTCTCCAACTACATCAACTCCGATATGGAGCCCAGCGATGTTCGCTCCATGTGCTGCCGTCTGCGTCTCGACCTGCGCGAGCTGCGCAAGAAGTCGGGCGGCTTCTTCGGCTCGGGCGAGAGCACCGGCTCGGTGGGTGTTGTCACCATCAATATGCCCCGCATCGCTTACCTGGCTGAGAATGAGGAAGACTTCTATCGCCGCCTCGATCATATGATGGATGTGTCGGCCCGCTCCCTCAAGACCAAGCGTACCGTTCTCTCCAAGCTGCTGGAGGAGGGCCTGTATCCCTACACCAAGCGCTACCTGGGCGGCTTTGACAACCACTTCTCCACCTTGGGTCTTGTGGGCATGAACGAGGCCTGCCGCAATGCCAAGTGGCTGCGCTGCGACCTCACTCACCGCCGCGCCCAGGAGTTCACCAAGGAAGTGCTCAACCATATGCGCGAGCGCCTGGTGATCTATCAGGAGCAGTACGGCGACCTGTACAACCTGGAGGCTACTCCCGCCGAGTCCACCAGCTTCCGTCTGGCTAAGCACGACATCGAGCATTATCCCGATATCCTCACCGCCGGCGGCGAGGGGGAGACTCCCTACTACACCAACTCCAGCCACCTGCCCGTGGGCTACACTGCCGATATCTTCGAGGCCCTGGATGTGCAGGACGAGCTGCAGACCCTTTACACCTCGGGTACCGTCTTCCACGCCTTCCTTGGCGAGAAGCTTCCCGACTGGCGTTCCACCGCGGCCCTTGTGCGCAAGATCGCCGAGAACTACAAGCTCCCCTATTACACCATGTCTCCCACCTACTCGGTCTGCCGTCAGCACGGCTACATTGCGGGTGAGGTTTATACCTGCCCTGACTGCGGTGCTGTTACCGAGGTCTACTCCCGTATCACGGGCTACTATCGCCCCGTGCAGAACTGGAATGCGGGTAAGGCACAGGAGTTCAAGCATCGTCTGACCTATGACATTGCAGGCTCTCACCTCAAGGAGAAGAAGCAGGCCGAGGCACCTGCCGCTCCCGAGGCCGCTCCCGCCGCAGAGGGTGCTGAGCTGCTGCTCTTCACCACCCCCACCTGCCCCAACTGCCCCCTGGCCAAGGCCGCTCTTGACCGCGCCGGGATCGCCTACACGGTGATCAACGCCAACGAAGAGCCCGAGCTCTGCCGCAGCCTGGGCATTGCCACCGCCCCCTCCCTGGCCGTCCGCGCAGGGGATGAGGCCACGGTTTACGCAGGTGTTCCTGCCATCAAGCAGTTTATTGCCGCCTCCGTGAAGGCATAAACGTATATTCCGCCGTGGCGGAAATTAAACATTCATACATGTATACATAACGCAAAACGGCAACCGATATTCGGTTGCCGTTTTGTATTATACCATATACCCAATGTCATTTAATTTCACTGCCAACACGGTTAAACGTTCGATGGCGTCGGACATTCTTTCTATTTCTAATGTATAATTTTCAAATGGCTTTTTAAAGTCCATTGGCATTACTTTGATACGCAAACTCAAAGAGGCTCCCGTATCTACCCAATGCATTTCTGTATCAATAAATTTTGCTAATTCAGTTTTCAACCGGAGGCCGTCGTGGCGTTTTCCGCTGAATTGTAGATCACAAACGCCTTGGTTTGCTTTGTAATAAAGCGCGGTTCCCTTTAGCGGGATTTTGAACTGAGGCCAAGTGGAGCGCGGTCCCTTTGGTCCATCAGCAGCAAACATTTCGATTTGTTTTGAGGAGGCACAACAGTGCCGATGAAGTTTTTTCCAAAAATCGGTAATAGCAGGAACCTCTTGTACCGTATAGCCTTGTGCCTGCTTTTTTAAGGCTGCTTTCACAATTTCTATGTCAAAAGGTTTCTCGGCGTTTTCGAAAAATTGCAAAAGCTCCTCATAAGAAATCCGGTTGGTATATTTTTGTGCTTCATCATTGCTGTCAATATAGGATTGTGGCGCAATAAGAAAAACTGCAAATTTATCGTATTTGCCCGCCCCAACTCCTCTGTTACCTCGGTTCGTATATCGGGCGCATTGTTCCGGCATTGCCTTGGCATCAATTTTATTTTCGATCAGTAGGCCTATTCGCTTGTTCTCGACCATAGCGATTGCCGTAATGTCAGATTCGCCAAGTTCATTATCGACAAAGGAATGTTCAACGCTGATGAGATTGCCTGATTGATAGCCGATTTTTTGAAGAAAAAGAGAGAGAAATTGGGAAGATTCCGCAAAAGCTCGCATAACAATGAGGTCTACATCTCTTTCTTCTATCTTGTCAAATATGAGATACACAATTTTCCTCTCCGTTTTAGTTTTTCTTTATTATACCATAGATGTTGGATATTTGTCAGTAGGTCAGGACAAATAATTTTCAAACTAATGTTTTTACCAAACAAATAAATTTTTTCTTCTTCTGTTTACAAATACCCAAAAGTATGGTATACTGTTAAAATATAATAGGTGTATTATCGCGATGCGGAAAAGGAGGTGGCGGCGTGGAAAAGCAGGCTCCCAAGAAAAAGCTTCCCTTTGGCGGGGCTGAGCTTCCCCGTCTGCGTGTTCTGCCCGTCATTCTCTTCTCGGTTCTTTGTGTGCTGGTATTTGTGCTGGCTGCCCCCGCTCCCTTGCGGATGGATCCCGCAAATCCTGCCGATATTGCCTATGTGTTCATCCGACTGTCCATGCTGCTCTGCGCGGCGGCGGGGGTGGGCTGCGGTGCGTTTCTGCTGATCTTCGCGCCCCTTCCCGTTACCCTTGCGCTGATTCCCCTGACCGGCGGGCTGAGCTATTTCCTTTCCCGGGACGTGTGGACGGCGGTGGCGGCCATGGGCTTCTTTGCTGCGTCTTTTCTGCTCCGGCGGCTCCTTGAGATCGGGATGCCCCGCACCGGGGCGGTGGTTCGGCTGTCGGCCTGCCTTGGGGCGGTCTTCCTGCCCTTTTACTACCGCTCGGTGGCGGTGGCCATGGGTACGGCTGCACCGAAGGAAATCTTGGCAAAAATCAGTGACGGCTGCCGCGTGGCTTTCTCCTCGGTTACGGTGGAGTATATGGGCAAGGCCTACACCTACTCCGAGCAGGATGCCGCCATGATGGCGCAGCTTCTGCTGATCCTGCTCCCCGCCATGATCCTGCTGATCTGCAACATTACGGCGTGGATCTCCCATTGCTTTGCCGTGCTGCTGTTCCGCAGCCACGGCGTGGGACGGCTGGTTCCCCCCGATGCCGGTCGGCTTGTGCTGAGCCGCATGGGGGCGGTGGTCTTCCTTGCCGCCTGCCTGGGGTCGGTGATCTTCTCGGGAAGTGCCGAGATCGGCATGGCTGAGGCGCTTTCCCTGAACCTCTTCCTCATTCTTGAACCGCCTTTTGCGGCGGTGGGGGTGAGAACGCTGATCAAATTCTTCCGTCAGCGGGGCGGCTTCCCTCTGGTATTTGTGATCTTCGCGCTCCTCTTCTGTGAACTCAGCCTTTGTGTGCTTTTCCTCGCCGTTGTGGGCGTGGTGAGCTCCCTGCGAAAACCGAAAACGGCTTGATGGCCCCGGGTCATCGCCGAGAGAAAGGAATCGTTATGTCAAAACAACCGAAGCGATCCCCTCTGTCTTTGTCCCATTTGCCTCTGCTTGTCTGCCTTGGAGGCGCCCTGCTGCTCTTTGCGGCAAATATTCTCATCTGCTCCTTTACCCAGGCATCTCCCATGGTGAGCGGGCTGGCGCTTCTGGCGGTGTATGTGATGCTGGTGGCTGCCGCCTTCATCTTCCATCGGACACGGCTGGCACAGCTGGCGGTGAGAGACGCTCATCTGCCGGCTCTCGGCAACCTGATGATGGAAATGCTCGTCGGCATCGATGCTCCCTTCCTCATCACCGATGAGCTGGGCGGTGTGATCTGGTACAACCGCGCCCTGCTTTCCCTGACGGGACGGCGGGATTCCCTCTATGGCGGGAATATGACCGCTTTCTGTCCCTTTTCCATCAACGAATTGCTCCGGGACGAGCGAATGAAGGGAGAGGGTGTTCCTCTTTCCATGAATAACCGCCATTTCCGGGCGAAGACCTATCGGATGCCGGTGTCGGGCAAGGACTTCTGGCTGACGGTGTTCGACGAGGAGACGGCACTTGTGGCCATGGCCGCTGAGGCCGCCGCCCAGCGGACGGTGGTTGCTCACATTATGCTGGACAACCTGGAGGAGCTGGCGCAGTATGTGCGGGAGAGCCTCCGGTCGGCCACCAATGAGGTGGACCGCATTCTCAAGGCATGGGCCTCGGGGATGCACGGTGTTCTCACCGAGACCGACCGCAACCGCTATGTGCTGATCTTCCCGGCCGAACGGTTGGAGGCCTGCATCGCCGATCGATTTGCCATCTTTGACGAGATCCGCAATGTCCGCATCGGCGAGAACGGGATGCCTATCACGGTATCCATGGGCATTTCCGCATTGGGGGAAACCCTGGAGGAGCGGGCACAGAATGCTAACGCTGCACTGGACATTGCGCTGCAGCGGGGCGGCGACCAGGTGGCGCTGAAAACCGAAGAGGGGGTATCCTTCTACGGCGGCCGCACCAAGATGGTGCAGAAGCGTACCAAGGTTCGCGCGCGAATTATTTCGGGCGAGCTTTGCTCCATGATCGCGTCGGCCGGAAATGTACTGATCATGGGTCACCGTTACCCCGACTTCGACGCCATCGGTGCCTGCGTGGGCGTGGCCCGGTTGTGTATGTTCTGCGGTGTCAAGGCCAAAATCGTGCTCAACCGCGCCGATGCCAACGTCCGTACCTGCCTGAGCAGGATCTCGGATGTGGAGGAGTACGAGGATGTCTTCATCGACGGCGCATCGGGACTTGATCTGGTGCGCTCCGATACCCTTCTCATCGTGGTTGATGTGAACAATTTTGATATTGTGGAGGCGCCCGAGATTGCGGCCAATGTGCAGACCATCGCCGTGATCGACCACCACCGCAAAACGGTGGATACCGACCGCAAGCTGGCGCTCTCTTATATTGAGCCCTCCGCCAGCTCGGCCTGCGAGCTGATCGCCGAGATCCTTGAGCAGTGCCTGCCCCAGGGCGGCCTGCTCAAGGAAGAGGCCAACCTGATGATGTCGGGCATGCTGCTGGATACCAAGCAGTTCAGCGCAAACACCGGTACCCGAACCTTCTCGGCGGCCCTGTATCTCCGCAGTGAAGGGGCAAATCCCGGCGAGGTGCAGTCCTTCTTCAAGGCCGACCTGGATGAGTTCGTCCGGGAAGCCCGCTTCGCTTCCAACGTGGTGATCTACCGCAATATGATTGCCATCGCCTACTTCGACGGCGAGGGACAGGACTCCGACCGCGTGGCGGCGGCCAAGGCAGCCAATAAGCTGCTGACGGTGCGCCGGGTGGCCGCTTCCTTTGCCCTGGTGCGCATCGGGGACACGGTGCACATCTCGGCCCGCTCGGACGGCTCGCTGAACGTACAGCTGATCATGGAATCCATGGGCGGCGGCGGTCACTTCGACGGCGCCGGTGCTCAGGTGGAGACCCGCAGCGTTACCGATGCCATGAATCTGCTGAAATCCGCCATCGACGGCTATCTGGATGCCGATTGAGGCAAAAATACAAAAAATTCCCGAACAACGGAGGTATACAACATGAAAGTCATTCTCACCCAGGATGTCAAGGGTCTGGGCAAGAAGGATCAGCTGGTCAACGTCTCGGACGGATATGCCCGCAATTTCCTGCTCCCCCGTGGGCTGGCTATCCCCGCTGATGCCAAGTCCATCAACGAAATGAAGAACAAGGAAGCTTCTGCCCAGTACAAGCTGGAGACCGAGCGCAAGGCCGCACGGGAGCTGGCAGAGAAGCTCTCTGCCCTCACCGTTAAGCTCATGGCCGCAGCCGGCACCGACGGCCGTATCTATGGCTCGGTGACCACCAAGGATATTGCCGAGGCTCTGCAGAAACAGCATGGCATTACCATCGACAAGCGCAAGATGGCTCTGGCCGATCCCATCAAGGCTTTCGGCACCTACCGCATTGACGTTAAGCTCTACCCTGAAATTTCGGGGCAGATCACCGTTGTGGTTTCCGACAAATAAAGGACGAGAGGGAGGATCCCGGCATGGCCGAAGAGCTGACCCGCAAATTACCCTTTTCGCTGATTACCGAGCAGTCCCTGCTCGGCTCCATCCTCATTGATCCCGACAGCTTCAATGAGATCGCCGACAGCGTGTCGGCTTCCGATTTCTACCTCACCGAGCATACCCAGATCTACCTGGCCATGCAGGAGCTTTTCCTGCGCAACCGGGAGATCGATATCGTCACCCTCATCGATATGCTGGTGCAGAAGGGAATCTACGATAAATCCGGCGGCGAGGAGTACATCCGTCTCATTGCCGAGACGGTGCCCAACGCCCTCAATGTCAAGGACTATGCCCGTATTGTCAAGGACAAAAGCTCCCTGCGCCAGCTGATCACCGCCTGCGGAGAAATTCTGGAGTCGGCCTACAGCGAGCAGGACGAGGTGGCATCCATCATCGGTACCGCCGAGAGCAAGATCTTTTCCATCGCCCAGGGACGGGACAGCAAGAATTTCGTCCACATCCGCGATGTGATGCTGGGGGTCTTCGACCGCCTGCATCAGTTGGGCATCGACAAAAACGCCCTGCAGGGCACCAAGACCGGCTTCTCGGGCCTGGACAACGTGCTGGCGGGAATGGGTAACTCCGACCTGATCCTGGTGGGTGCCCGACCCGGTATGGGTAAGACCTCCTTTGCCCTGAACATTGCCACCAACGTGGCCCAGGCCACCAAAAAGAAGGTATGCATCTTTTCGCTTGAGATGTCCAGCGAGCAGCTGGTCTCCCGTGTGCTCTCCTCCGAGGCCATGGTGGACAGCTACACCCTGCGTACCGGTGAGCTGAAGCCCGAGGACTGGGATCACCTGGCCGAGGCTTCCTCGGTGCTCTCGGGGTGCGATATTCTCATCGACGACACCACCGGTATTACGGTGACCGGGATGAAGGCCAAGCTTCGCCGGGTGGAGAACCTGGGGCTGGTGGTCATCGACTACCTGCAGCTGATGCAGGCAGACCGCAAGACCGACAACCGGGTACAGGAAGTGGCCGACATCTCCCGTAACCTCAAAATCATGGCCAAGGAGCTGAATGTGCCCGTGATCTGCTGCGCACAGCTCTCCCGCGGACCGGAGTCCCGTACCGACAAGAAGCCTATGCTCTCCGACCTCCGTGACTCGGGTGCCATCGAGCAGGATGCTGACGTGATTATGTTCCTCTACCGCGATGAGTACTACAAGACCGACCGCGATCCCTCCAATCAGGAGGTTAACATTGCCGAGGTCATTGTGGCCAAGAACCGCCACGGCTCCACGGGCAACGTGGAGATGGGCTGGATCGGCAAGTACACCAAGTTCCGCACCATCGTCAAGGACAGCAGTGGCACATGATGAAACGCTTTGATGCCGCGCTCATCGAGGATAATCTCCCTTCGGGCACGCCGGTGCTGCTGGCCTTCTCCGGGGGCGGGGATTCCCGTGCGGCGCTTTCGGTGCTGGCCGAGCATTGCGCCCGGGTGGGCAGACCCCTGGGAGCGGCTCACCTTGACCACGCCATCCGCCCCGCTTCGGCAGAGGATGCGGCCTTTTGCGCCGCGGTTTGCGCCGAGTTGGGGGTAACCTTTCATACTCGGCGGGTGGATGTGCCCGCCATGGCTGTGGGCGGCTTGGGGCTGGAGGAGGCTGCGCGGAATGCGCGGTATGCCTTCTTCGCCGAGCTGATGGTCGAGCAGGGCTACGGTGCCGTGATCACCGCCCACCAGGCCGACGATAACCTGGAAACCATGCTCATGCGGCTGGTTCGGGGAAGCGGCCTGCGGGGACTGTGCGGCATTCCCCCCGTGCGGCCGTTGGGGAGTGGGCTTCTGCTCCGTCCCTTCCTGCGGGTCTCCCGCGCCGAGATGGAGGAATACCTGCACCGACACGGGCTGGCCTATCTCACCGATGAGACCAACACTGACCGAACATATCTGCGCAACCGCCTGCGGGCCGAGGTGATCCCCGTGCTGTCGGCCTGCAATCCGACGCTGCTTTGCCGCACTGCCGATACCGCCGAGGCCCTTCGTGCCGATGCGGCCTATCTGGAGCAGGCGGCGGAACAGCTGTACCAAACGCTCCCCACCCCAAACTGTGCCCCTGCCGACTGGCTGCGGGAACAGCCTGACGCCATGCGCCGTCGGCTTTTCCTGCTTTTGTACCGCGGGAGCGGCGGCAGCGGGATGCCGGAGCAGACCCATTTCCGCGCTCTTGACCGACTGCTGGCCGAGGGGCAGCAGCCTGCCTCGCTTTCTCTGCCCGGTGCCGTGACGGCCCGGCTGGATGGAGGTGAGCTGACCTTCTTTCCCGAGGGAGCGGAGCGTCCGCTGCCCAATGCCGACTGGCAGATGCCGGCCCGGCAGGGAAGGGTGAAAATCCCCGAACTTGGGGTTTTGCTCTGCCTGGGGCAAAGCGACGAAGTGGGGGAATTTGTAAATAATCTTGCCGAGGGGGAAAATATTTACAGATTATTTATCAATCGGTGCCTGAATTTTGATAAAATAATCGGGTGGCCCCATTGGCGGCTCCGCCGGGCAGGCGATCGCATTCTGCTCGGTGGGCATCACCGCAGCGTGAAGAAGCTGCTTTCTGCCGCGGGAATTCCTGTGGCACTGCGGGGACGGCTGCCAATTCTCTGCGATGAAGAAGGCATCGTATTTCTGCCCGGCGTCGGTCTGCGTGACGGACTCGACGGAGGCAGCAGCGCTCTGGCGGTAATCATCCCGCGGGGGGCAGAAGAATAACATATACAGGAAAGGAAATAAACCATGAATCCCAACATTGCCAGTGTATTGGTTGACGAGGCGGAGATTGACCGCATTACCACGCGGATTGCCGCCGAAATTGATCGCGACTATCAGAACACGGGACGCAAGCTGCTGCTGCTGTGCATTCTCAAGGGCTCGGTGGTCTTCATGGGCGACCTGATGAAAAAGATCACTCTGCCGGTGGAGATCGACTTTATGAAGGTGTCCTCCTACGGCTCGGGTACTGTCTCGGGCGGACAGGTGAACATTCTCCGGTACCTGCACCGCAAGTATCTGCCCGATGTGGACATAATCTTCTTGGAGGAGATCATCGACAGCGGACGCACCCTGTCCTATCTGATCGAATATCTGCGGC
>JAFTUB010000115.1 GCA_017466495.1 Clostridia bacterium | reverse complement strand
TTCTACCTCCCCAGCAGATATCCCCGTGAGGTCGCGCTGAAGGTCAACGGCTCGTCCCTTGACACCTTCTACGGCAATGAGACCACCCGTATCGTATCGCTTGGCCACTTCAGCGCCGGCCAGCAGGTACGGATCACCCTCACCATCAAGCAGGACAACCTCTATGTGCTGGAGGACGACACCTTCTTCTACTCCATCAACATGGATACGGCTGCAGAGGCCTTTGCCCGTCTGGCAGAGGGCAACTATATGATCGATGCCGACTACAGCGAGTCCCACTTCACCGGCACCATCTCCACCACCGAAAACGCCTCCACCGTCTTCACCACCATCCCCTATGACGAGGGCTGGACGGTGCGCCTTGACGGCGAAAAGGTGGAAACCTACAAGACACTGGATGCCCTGATTGCTTTTGACACCACTCCCGGCACCCACACCCTGGAGCTCAAGTATGAACCCAAGGCCTTCACCTACGGCCTGGCCATCACCGTCGGTTCCACCATCATTTTCATCGCACTCTGCATCATCGAACCCCTGTGGCGGCGCCGCTTCCCCATGGTGCCTGTGGCCGTTTCCCACGAGGAAGAGCTTGACACCTTCGATGAGATTGCCGCCGAGCTGGATGCCATCTCGCCCTCCATTCCAGCCCCCAATTCCCAGGACAACGAGGAGTAAGGAATAATGTTTTACTATATCTCGGGCGGACTCGCCCTGCTGGATATGAATACCGCTGTGGTGGATGCCGGCGGCGTGGGCTATCGCCTCACCGTCAGCCAAACCACCTACAACGCCCTTCCCCGCCCCGCACAGCCCATGCCCCGGGTACGGCTCTACACCTACATGGCAGTGCGGGAGGATGCGGTGGAGCTCTTCGGCTTTTTCACCGTGGAAGAGCTGTCGGCCTTCAAGCTGCTGATCTCGGTATCGGGGGTTGGCCCCAAGGCGGCCATGGCCATTCTCTCTCTGCTCTCCCCCGAAAAATTCGCCCTCGCCGTCTGCAGCGAGGACACCAAGACCCTTTCCCGCGCATCGGGTGTGGGGGCAAAGACCGCCGCCCGTATCGTTCTGGAGCTCAAGGACAAGCTCCTGCGGGAAGCCAAGGAGGACAACTCCACTGCCGCGGCGCTGGAGACCATCAAGCCCGGCGCTTCGAACAACCGTCTCACCGAGGCCCAGGATGCCCTGATGGTGCTGGGCTACACCCGTGCCGAGGCACTGACCGCTCTGCGCACCATGGACACCGCCGGGATGGAGCTGGAGGATATCATCCGCGCAGCACTGAAAAAACTGATGAAATAAGCTGCTTCACCATCGATTTCAGACGGAGGAAACATGAACGAGAACGATTTTGATTTTGAAAACCGGATTATTTCCACCGAATATCACGCATCCGACGCCGATGTGGAGCTATCCCTGCGCCCCCGGACCCTGGATGAATACATCGGCCAGCAGAAGGCCAAGGAAAATCTGAAGATCTACATTGATGCCGCCCGTCTGCGCGGGGAGGCGCTGGATCATGTCCTGCTCTACGGCCCGCCCGGGCTGGGTAAGACCACCCTTTCGGGGATCATTGCCGCCGAGATGGGGGTCAACCTTCGGGTAACGTCGGGGCCTGCCATTGAGAAACAGGGAGATCTTGCCGCTCTGCTCACCAACCTCAACGAGGGAGATGTGCTCTTCATCGACGAGATCCATCGGATGTCCCGTTCCATCGAGGAGATCCTTTACCCCGCCATGGAAGACTATGCCCTGGACATCATCATCGGCAAGGGCCCGGCCGCGCGGAGTATTCGCATTGATCTGCCCCGCTTCACTCTCATCGGTGCCACTACCCGTGCGGGACAGCTGACCACGCCGCTTCGCGACCGCTTTGGGGTTCTCCTCAAGCTGGAGCTTTACACCGTCGACGAGCTGGCCACCATTGTCCGCCGCAGCGCGGGCATTCTGGGGCTGCCCATCACCGAGGACGGTGCAAAGGAGCTGGCATCCCGCTCCCGCGGCACGCCGCGAATTGCCAACCGTCTGCTCAAGCGCGTCCGCGACTTCGCCCAGGTTGCCGGCAAGGACACCATTGATCGGGAGATCACCGCCTATGCCCTGGGCAAGTTGGAGATCGACGAGCTGGGACTGGACAATACAGACCGCCGGATGCTGGAAACCATCATCAAGTTCTACGGCGGCGGGCCGGTGGGGCTGGAAACCCTTGCCGCCACCGTAGGCGAGGAAGCCATCACCCTGGAAGATGTGTACGAGCCTTACCTGATGCAGATCGGCTTCCTCAGCCGCACCCCCCGCGGCCGCTGTGTCACTTCCCCTGCATACCACCACCTGGGACTCCGTCCCCCCGAGCCTGCGCCGACCTCCTCGGTGGGAGATCAGCTGGCCCTGTTTGACGATCAGAACTGATCGATTCCCCTCGCCTCCACCCCATACTATACCGAATACAAGGAGTCGCACCATGAAAAAAACAACCGCCGCTTATCTTGTGGTCTACGAGGCCA
This sequence comes from Clostridia bacterium, assembly GCA_017466495.1. Taxonomy (GTDB): domain Bacteria; phylum Bacillota; class Clostridia; order Oscillospirales; family CAG-272; genus SIG693. The sequence goes on along the minus strand of JAFTUB010000115.1, from coordinate 738 downwards.
TCAAGGCGCGTATCATCGATGAACAGTACCCGGTGGACAGTCTGCTCCCTCCCGAGCCCATGCTGGAGAAGCTGTTTGGGGTAAGCCGCACCACCATCCGCCGTGCCGTGGAGATGCTCTCCCGTGAGGGATACGTCTGCGCCAAGCAGGGTGTGGGCACCATGGTACTGGACTACAAGACCATGCAGAACCTCAACACCATTTCCTCCTTCACCGAGACGCTGAGCGAGAGCGGACACACCATTACCCTCCGCGCCATTGACATCGGCATCCGCAACGGTGCCGATATGCCCGAAATGGCGGCGCAGTTCGGCCTGTCAGGGGACGACAAGCTGGCGCGGATCAAGCGCATTGTCTGCACCGACGGGGTACCGATTGCGGTGATTCAGAATTATCTCCCCTACAGCCTGGTGGAGGGAATCGAGGGGTATGCCTCCCGGCTGCAGTCGCTTTATTCCCTGCTCAGAGAGCAGTATTTCATCAACTTTGACATGGCAAGGGAGCGCATCACGGCCCGTGCCGCCGATGAGACCGAGGCCATGCAGCTGAATATCCCTCTGGGCTTCCCGCTTCTTTGCGTGAAGCGAATTTCCTACATCCGCAACAAGCCCGCCTGCTGTGATGTGCTGGCCATTCGCAGCGATATGTACGGGTATAATGTCAGCCTGTACGAGAGCTGACGGAATACGGGGCTCTGCCCCGTCCCCCGCAAAGGAAACTTTTTGAAAAAAGTTTCCT
>JAFTUB010000010.1 GCA_017466495.1 Clostridia bacterium | reverse complement strand
GAGATGCGGGGTGAGCGGGTCTATGTCCACCGCTCCATCAACGGCTATCCTAACGATGTGGATACCATCGTCAGCGAAGAGGGCTACGGCGCAAACGACTATATCGAGACAACCCGTCCCCTGGTGGTCGTCACCGCCCCCGGCCCCGGCTCGGGCAAGCTGGCCACCTGCCTTTCCCAGCTTTACCATGAGTACAAGCGCGGAGTCAAGGCGGGATACGCCAAGTTTGAGACCTTCCCCATTTGGAATCTCCCCCTTAAGCACCCGGTCAACATCGCCTACGAGGCGGCCACCGCCGATCTGCGGGATGTGAACATGATCGACCCCTATCACCTGGATGCTTACGGCGTTGCTACCGTCAATTACAACCGCGACGTGGAGGCCTTCCCCGTGGTGCAGACCATTGTGGAACGCATCACCGGCAAGCGCGACCTTTACCGTTCCCCCACTGATATGGGCGTCAACATGGTGGGCAACTGCATCATCGACGATGAGGTTTGCTGCGAAGCCGCCAAGCAGGAGATCCTGCGCCGCTACTACAAAGCAAGATGCGACCACAAAAACGGCACAGGCGACATTGAGACGGCGCACCTGATCGAGCGTTTGATGAAAAACGTAGGCATTACCCCCGCTGACCGCCGCGTAGTCGCCCCCGCCCTGGAAAAAGCCGCAAAGGTAGAGTGCCCTGTCTTCAGCATTGAGCTGGCCGACGGGCGCATTATCACCGGCAAGGAGATCAGCCTCATGACCGCCCCTGCTACCGCGCTGATCAACGCCGTCAAGGCCCTGTCGGGCATCGCCGATGAGATCTTCCTGCTCTCCCCCGTGGTCATTGAACCCATCCAGCGCATGAAGGGTGAGGTACTGGGAGACAGAGTCCTTCGCCTGGGCCTTGAGGAAGTGCTGATCGCGCTGAGCATCTGTGCCGCCACCAACTCCATGGTGGAGCTGGCCATGACCAAGCTTGCCGAGCTGCGGGGCTGCGAGGCTCACTCCACCACCATGCTCACCGGTGCCGACGAGCGGCTCCTGCGCAAGCTGGGGCTGAATTTCACCTGCGAGCCTGTCTTCCCCGGTAAGGATCTCTTCAGCCACGAATAAAGGACGGCATAGCCGTCCCAAAAGGAGTAACCATGCAATTTACCTATACCAGAATCCCCATGGGAATCGAAATCACCGGTTTCGCTCCCGGGGTGAAAATGAAAAATCTTGTCCTGCCTGCGGAGATCGACGGCTTCCCCATCGTCTCGGTAGGCGAGGAAGCCTTCTGGGGCGCGGGATTTGAATCGGTTGAGGCCCCCACGGTCCGCCGTGTCATGCCCTGTGCCTTCCGGGACTGCCGCAATCTTCGCCGCATTTCCCTGCCGCAAGCCACAGACCTGCTGGGCTTTGCCTTCTCGGGCTGCGGTGTGCTGGAGGAGATGGAGCTCCCCTCTGTCCGTGTCCTCGGCCCCGGCTGCTTTGAAGCCACCGGTCTGAAGGAGGCAACCTTCGGCTCGCTGTCCAAGGTGGGCGCTTACTGCTTCTCCAAGTGCAAAAAGCTGCATAGTCTCATCTTTGAAGAGGGTTGCACCATCACCGCTATTCCCCGTAACATGGTGGCCGATTGCAATTCACTCAGCGTCCTGCGCTATCCTGCCGAGCGGATCTGCTCCATCGGCAAGCACGCATTCCGTGCCACTCGCCTGGAGGAGATCGATCTGTCCTCCCCCTCCATCACCCGCCTGGACTGGTGCGTGGCATACGACTGCCGCCGCCTGGCCACCTTCCGCTTCCCGCCCCATATTTCCTATGAAACGGTGAAGCACGATTTCTTCTCCCTCCAGGACTTTTCCCAGTCCCCCCATGTGAAGATCCATCTCCCCCTGTCTGCCAAGGATGTTTACCTCAAGGGGGTCAAGGAGGATCAGATCGTCTACTACGCTGACTGACATTTGAGCCCGTGACTTCCCATCGACAACAAAAGGGAGAACGGTTATGCTGCATATTCAGAATCTGAACAAAACATATTCCACAGCAAGCGGAGAGATTGTCGCCCTCGACAACCTCTCCCTTGTTATACCCGGGGGAGATTTTGTGGCCATCGTGGGCCGATCCGGCTCGGGGAAAACCACGCTCCTCAACATGATCGCCGGGCTGGATCATCCCGATTCCGGAACGATTTTCTTTGACGGAACCGAGATTACCTCGCTTTCGCCCAACCAGGCCGCCCTGCTCCGCCGAAAGCAGATCGGTGTGGTCTATCAGTTTTACAACCTCATCCCCGAGCTGAACGTGGAGGAAAACATCACCCTCCCCACCGAGCTGAACGGAGAGCCGGTGGACAGGGATCGCCTGGCCCGAATTTGGCGGCCGTCGGGCTGACCGGCAGGGAGAGTGCCGACCCCACCACCCTCTCGGGAGGGCAGCAGCAGCGGGTGGCCATTGCCCGAGCCCTGTTCGGCCGCCCTTCCCTTCTGCTTGCCGACGAGCCCACGGGAAATCTGGACAGCGAGAACAGCCGTGAGATCCTTCGCCTGCTCACCGAGGCAAACCGCCAACAGGGCGTTACTGTTGTGGTGGTAACCCACAGCGACGAGGTTGCCGCCGCGGCAGATCGCACCGTCACCCTGGCGGATGGCAGGCTGGCAGGCGACAGGAGGCACTGATATGACCCCTGTGCAAAAGATCGCCCTGCGGCGCATCAAAAACGCCCCCGGGCAAAGCCTGCTCATCTTTCTTTCCCTGCTCTTCTCGGTGATGCTGATCACCTGCTTTGTCTTTTTCAAGGCCGAATCTCTCCTGCGGGAGGATCCCGCCCTGGCTTCTCTGCCTATCGGTTCCCTTCTCATCCGCGTGCGAAGTGCGATGGATGCGGCCATCCTCTTTTTGATGCTGACTGCGGCTGTCACGCTGCGGGTCCAGAGCAATCTCCGCCGCCGACAGAACATTCGGGCGCTGGCCGTTCTCACCTCGGTGGGGGCCACCGCCCAACAGCGCCGCGGGCTGGTGACCGCCGAGCTGAGATTGCTGTGCTATCCAGCAGTACTGGCGGGGACTCTGCTTGGGGCAGCGCCAGGTATTCTGTTCGCCCGCGGCTTTCCCGGTGCGGCACAGGGAAGATTCTCTGCGGGCTGGATGTGTCTGATCTATCTCGCCCTTTGGCTCGTCCTGGCGCTGCTGGGCATGATTTTGGTCACCCTCTGCGTCTGCGTCCCCGAGTTCGGTTCGGGACGTGGATCGGCCATCGGCCGCATTCGGGGACAATCCACTGCCTCAACGGAGCATCACAGTTACCGCCAATCAAAGACCTTCCGTGAGCAGTCCATCCTGCGCAGGCTGGCGCAAAAATGTGCCGACTATCACCGTGCGGCATACAGCAAGATCGCCCTCTCCTTTTCGGTATCGGCATTTTACCCCATCCTTGCCGTCCTCCTGACAGCACATGTTCTCGGGGCTGAGGTGACACTTGATGCTAATCCCTACGACGGCGTGGATACCACGGGAGCGGCAATCGGGGTGGTCCGCGGGCTGATGGCATTCTTTGGCGG
>JAFTUB010000009.1 GCA_017466495.1 Clostridia bacterium | reverse complement strand
TTGCGTCGCCGAATACAGAAAACCGCCCTATGGCTACAGCCATAGGGCGGTTTAACTATTCTAACACATGCCACCTGGGCGTGGGGGGATTTTTACATCAAGCAATTACTTCCCCGCCACGCTCATGCCCGGCACGAATACTGCGGGGGCGCCGAAGCAGGTGAAGCCGCCGGAGAAGCCGACCTCCACCTTGTTCGCCAGGGCGGCAATGTCCTTGAGCCAGCCGAAGAAATTCCCGGCCACGGTGAAGGATTTGAGGGGCGCGCCGATCTTGCCGTTCTCGATACGGAAGCCTGCGCACTCGATGGAAAAGTCGCCCGTCACCGCATCGGCACCGGCGTGGAAGCCTTTCATCTCAGTGACGTAGATTCCGTCCCCGGCCCGGGCCAGGATCTCCGCAAAGGAAAGCTCGCCTGCCTCGATACAGAAGCAATAGGGGCTGATCCCCACGGGGGATGCGTAGCTGCCCTTGCTGGCGTTGGCGGTGGTCTCCACGCCTGCCTTCTCCGCCGTGGTGAGGTTATGGAGCAGCGTCTTCAGCACACCGCCTTCAATGACATTCTTGCGCACGGTAGCCACACCCTCTGCGTCAAAGTGGGTGTGTGCGATGGCAAGAGGAGATGCGGGATCGTCGCTGATCGTCACGCAGGGTGCGGCAATTGCTTCGCCTTCCTTCCCGGCCAGAAGAGACAGGCCTTGCTGGGCGTTCTTCGCCGAGAACACGGGGGAGAAGGTGGAGAGGACATTCCGTGCCTGCTTGGGGGAGAAGACGATGTTATATTTGCCGGTTTCGATCTCACCTGCGCCCAGCATGGCGCAGGCTTCCTTCACCGTCTTATCGGCGAGGGCGCGCAGGCTCTCTTCATCCAGCGACTTGGCAATGTCATAGGCGACCTGCTTCTCCTCGCCCTCCCCCACGATCACTTCCACCACGGCGCCGGTGACCGACACATGGTTGGACAGGGACAGGCCGGTGGAATTGACCAGATGAATGGTGGTCTCCTCGGTGACGGCGGTGCTCTCGCTGCTGTCGGTCACGCGGCTGTCAGCCTTCATAGCGCAATCCAGCAGGGACAGTGCCGCGGTGCTGAGGGTATTGACCTCGGCCATCTCCGGCGCGGTCTCGGGGGCGCGGTAGGCGGGCGAACCGCCCCAAATGAAGACGCGGTCGTCGTTCTCGATCATGGAAGCAGCGGTAGCGGCACGGTTGACCAGCTCTGCCATCTCCGCCTCCTCCAGCAGCTCGGTGGAGGCATAGCCCATACGGCCGTTCACGATGCAGCGGAAGCAGATACCGCCGCCGCGGCTGCTGGACATCCCCTTCAGCTCACCGCGGAAACCGGTGACGGAGGACTCTGCGGACTCCATATAGTAGATCTCATACTCTTTGATCGATGCCGCTTCAGCTGCGGCGATCAGTGCGTTTTTCAGTACAGAAAAATCCATCGTTATCCCTCCTTACCGTCCGCCCACCGTGATCTGCGAAACGCGGATCAGGGGCTGGCCAACATCGGTCGGAATCGATCCGCTGGACGAGCCGCACATACCCTGTCCGCGGTCAAGATTCTGACCAACCATGTCGATATTCTGCAGAATTTCCGAGCCGGTGCCGATGAGGGATGCCCCGCGGACGGGCTCACAGATCTTGCCGTTGCGGATGATATAGCCCTCCCGCACGGCGAAGTTGAAGGCGCCGGTGGCAGGATTGACCGAGCCGCCGCCCATTTCCTTGGCGTACAGGCCGTACTCGATGGAGGCGATAATATCCTCATTGCGGTCGGGGCCGTTGTCGATATAGGTGTTAGTCATGCGGGAAGTGGGCTCGTAAAGATAGCCCTGACGGCGAGCGTTGCCGGTGGAAGCCATGCCCATGCGGCGGCCGTTCAGCTTGTCGATCATGTAGGACTTCAGCACACCGTTCTCGATAAGCACATTGCGCTGTGCGGGAGTACCCTCGTCATCGATATTGATGGAGCCCCAGGCATTGGGAATGGTGCCGTCGTCGATAGCCGTCACCTTATCTCCCGCGATCTTCTGCCCAAGCTTGCCTGCGAACTGGGACGCACCAACAGCTACCGAAGTCGCCTCAAGGGAGTGACCGCAAGCCTCGTGGAAGATCACACCGCCGAAGCCGTTTTCGATGGCAACCGGCATCTGCCCTGCAGGACAATAGCCGGCGGTAAGGTTGGTAATAGCCTGCGCGGCGGCGTGGCGGCCAATCTCCACGGGATCGAAGAGATCGAATACCTCCAGCCCCATGCGGCGGCCGGGGGAACAGGACCCCGACTGATTCTCGCCATCCTTGGCGGCCACAGCACCTACCGCCATGCGGGTACGAATCTGTCTGTCCTCGCAAAACAGGCCGTCTGAGTTGGCAATCAAGATCTGATGGTCCACGTCAAGCAGAGTGCCCGTTACCTGGGCGATGCGGCCGTCGTACTCCTTGGCAGACATACAGCCTGCGCGGAGCAGATCGATCTTGCGGGCGGTTTGACCGTCACCGGGCACGATGACCACGGGATGAATATCCCCAAACCGACGCTCTGTCAGATGGATATCGGCAGGTGTGGCGGCGCTTCCGGCAAACTGTGCCACAGCGTCTCCCACCTGCGCAGCGCAAGCCAAGAGACCTGCGCGGGAAATATCGGTGGTAGAGGCCGACACCGAACGGAGGCCGCAGAAGGCGCGGATCCCCACGCCGGAGAGCAGGTTTGAATTGATGCGCTCGATCTTTCCGCCGATGCATTCAATAACATGATTTTGGGTTCGCTCAAGGTAAAGCTCGGCAAAGTCAGCGCCGCCGCGCATGACACGCCCCAACACCTCGGCAACCAGCGATTGATTCAGCATAGCAAAAATCCTTTCCAAACATACTCGGCATGATGCCGATGATTGAGTATATTATAGCACAAATTGGAAGAAATTACAAGCAAATATTGACAATTTCGCGGATTTGTGTTACACTCGAATCAAGAATCAATTTGTTTGGAGGAAATGCCAATGCAAACACTTCGTCTGATGAGCCACAATCAATGGAAATGCGATGACAATCTCCCGGCGTGGGAGGAAAAAGGGATGGATTGCTCCGCCGAGGTGCGCACCCGCGGCTTTGTGCAGGTCTATGCCGACACCCGTCCCGATATTGTCGGCTGCCAGGAAACATCTTTCAAAATGGCTGACTTTCTGATCCGCGGCCTGGCCGATGCCGGGATGCAGTACGCCCTGCTTTGGGGACGCGACACACCGATCCTCTACCGTCAGGACAAATTTGAGCTGGTGGACTCAGCATTTGCGCTCTATCCCGATGAATGCCCCGGCTTTGACGGCATATTCAATAACAACCAGACCAAATCCTGGAATCTTGCCGTTTTCCGGGTCAAGGAAACCGGAAAAATGTTTATTTTCGTTTCCACTCACCTTTGGTGGAAGAAAAACAATCCCGCATCCGCATCCTATCAGGCCGGCTCGAATGAAGCACGGGCTTATCAGATGGGGCTGGTCATTGAACAAATCTCGGCATTCCAAGAAAAGTATCATTGCCCCGCGATTCTGGTGGGTGACATGAATGCGCGGTATCCTTCCCTTGCCATCGAACGGGCATTTGCCGAAGGCTTTGTCCACGGCCACGACGTGGCGGTGGAATTTGCCGATGAAACGCGAGGCTACCACAGCTGCGGGAAGAACGGATACGGCCCCTATCAGACCGATCCCTTCCCCACAGCCATCGACCACATTCTCCTGCGCGGGGCACCCGAGGGCTCTGTGCGTCGGTTTGAGCGTTTCTCCCCCGAGTACTATCTCCCACTCTCCGACCACTCCCCCGTTTGGATCGATCTGCAG
>JAFTUB010000114.1 GCA_017466495.1 Clostridia bacterium | reverse complement strand
TGCAGTGCGCGGATAGCGGCTTCACGACCGGAACCGGGGCCCTTAACATAAACCTCGACGGTCTTCAGACCGCACTGCTCGATAGCAGCCTTTGCAGCGGTCTCAGCAGCGGACTGAGCAGCGAATGCGGTGGACTTTCTGGAGCCCTTGAAACCAAGCTCACCGGCAGATGCCCAAGAAACTGCGTTGCCCTGAACATCGGTGATGGTGATGATGGTGTTGTTAAAGGTGGACTGAATATGCACAGCACCCTTTTCGATATTTTTGCGCTCGCGGCGCTTCTTGATAACCTTCTTAGCGGTCTTTGCCATCGATTCAGTTCACTCCTTTACTTCTTCTTATTTGCAATGGTCTTTGCGGGACCCTTGCGGGTTCTTGCGTTGGTCTTGGTTCTCTGGCCGCGAACGGGGAGACCCTTTCTGTGACGGATACCGCGATAGCAGTTGATCTCGACCAGACGCTTGATGGTCATGCCAACCTCACGGCGGAGGTCACCCTCTACAGTGTAAGCGTTCTCGATCTCGTCACGGAGCTTTGCGACTTCTTCTTCAGTCAGATCCTTTGCGCGGGTATCGGGATTGATACCGGTCTTCTCGAGGATCTTCTGTGCGCTGGTTCTGCCAATACCGTAAATGTAGGTAAGGGCGATTTCAACGCGCTTCTGGTTCGGAATATCTACACCAGCAATACGTGCCATTCTGTATATTCACCTCTCATGTCTTGATGTGACCCTAACGGGTCATGTGATGCATCGGCCTCAGCCGTGCATTAACCCTGTCTCTGCTTGTGCTTGGGGGTCTCGCAGATCACCATGATCTTACCTGTTCTCTTGATGATCTTGCACTTCTCGCAAATCTTTTTGACAGACGGTTTAACCTTCATGTTTAGACCAAACCTTTCTTACTTATTTCGCGCGCCAGGTGATACGACCCTTGTTCAGGTCATACACCGAGACCTCGATGGTCACGCGGTCACCCGGCAAAATTCGGATATAATTCATGCGCAGCTTTCCGGAGATATGTGCGGTCACAATATGCTCATTCGGCAGCTTCACCTTGAAGGTTGCGTTGGGCAGCGCTTCGACTACCACACCTTCAAATTCGATAACATCGTCCTTAGGCAGAAGAATCCCTCCTATGCGTTTGCATCTGCATTTGCATTATCAATTCGTTCAAATTGCATCAGACGGGCGAACAGCACCGCATCCCGCAGGCTGTTGTCCGCAATCATCTGCGCCAGTTCCCTGTCCTGCAGACAGAGGACACGCAGGTGTCTGAGTTTCTTTCGTTTGGGCTGTGCAAGTCGGCGCAGCCTGCCATCCGCGATCCAAACGTAGCCGCCGGCCTCGCCCGAGTCTTCCTCGACCGCAACCACTGCGAATATACGTTTGGCATCGCGTCCGGCAAGGGAACGCACGATGCAGCCCACCTATGCCCCCGATCCCTGCATAGGCATCAGTCTACCTGAGTCAGGTTGATCACACCGTCAGGCGTAAGCGCGACTGTGTTCTCGTAGTGCGCGGACAGGCTGCCATCCTCGGTCACGACCGTCCAGCCATCATCCAGCTCGCGGACGAGGTGGGTGCCGACGTTGATCATCGGCTCGATGGCAAGGGTCATGCCGCAGCAGATACGAGGTCCGCGGCCGGGGGTACCGAAATTGGGAACATCGGGCGACTCATGGAGATCGTGGCCGATACCGTGGCCGATATACTTACGGACCACATGGTAGCCGGCTTGGCTGACGCAGCCCTCGACGGCAGCACCGATATCACCGATGCGATTGCCCTCTTTGAACTGTTCCACCGCGCGTCGGAAGCTTTCCTCAGCGGCGGCGATCAGGCGTTCGGCCTCGGGGCTGACCCGCCCTACCGGAATGGTACGGGCGCTGTCGCCGTGGAAGCCATCAATGAACGCACCCACATCAATTTTGACAATATCGCCCTCTTCGAGGATCCGCTTGGCTGACGGGATCCCGTGGATGACCTCATCATTGATGCTGATACACGCGCTGCCGGGAAAACCGGCGTAGCCCAGGAAAGAGGGCTTGGCACCTGCCCTTTCGATGTAAGAGCGAATTACATCGTCCAGGTATTTGGTGCTGACGCCGGGTCTGACGTGCTCACGCGCAGTAAGCAGCGCCTCTCCCGTAATACGGCCGGCCTTTTTCATGGCCTGGATCTGAGTCGCGTTTTTGATTTGAATCATGGATTTCTGCCTCAAGCCTGCTCGGTCTGCAACGCGGCAAACACAAGCGCGGTTGTATCCTCAACCTTCTCCTGGCCGACCACGGTACGGAGCAGGCCGCGCTCTGCGTAGAACGCCTTCAGCGGCTCGGTCTGTGCGTGGTAGGTCTCAAGCCGGTTGAGAACGGTTTCGGGCTTATCATCCTTACGAATGATCAGCGCCTTGCCGCATTTGTCACAGACATCTGCGGTTTTCGGCGGATTGTAGGCGACATGGTAGGATGCGCCGCAAGCGGGGCAAACTCTTCTGCCGCTCATCCGCTCAACGATGACACGGTCATCGACCTCAATGCTCAGCACCACATCGATCTTCACGCCGAGAGCCTCAAGTGCCTCAGCCTGGGGAATCGAGCGGGGGAAACCATCGAGGATGAAACCGTTCCGGCAGGTGTCGGAAGCGAGATGCTCCTTCACGATGCCGATCACGATATCATCGGGCACCAGCTGACCGGCATCCATATAGGACTTTGCGGTCATGCCGAGCTCTGTTCCTGCGCTGATCGCGCCGCGCAGAATCTCACCCGTCGAAACGGCAGGGATCTGATACTGCGCTGCGATCTTCTCAGCCTGCGTGCCTTTACCGGCACCGGGAGCACCCATCAAAATCAATTTCATTGGGAGTTCCTCCGTAGGCTTATTCAAGGAAGCCCTTATAGTGGCGCAGGCTCATCTGTGCCTCAAGGTCGCGGGTGGTCTCGAGAGCGACACCGACCACGATCAGCAGCGAAGAGCCGCCGAAGGCAAGACCTGCGAACTGTCCACCGGAGACCATGTTAATGATCATCGGGAAGACTGCAATAACGCCGAGGAAGATTGCGCCGATCAGGGTGATGCGGTTAAGCACACGGGTGATATACTCGGTGGTGGGACGACCGGGGCGAATGCCGGGGATTGAACCGCCGTTCTTCTTCAGATTATTGGCCACCTCAACAGGGTTGAAGGAGATCGCAATATAGAAGTAAGCGAAAGCGATGATAAGAGCGAAGAACAGGATTGCATAAACGGGAGAGGTGTAGTTGAAGAAGTTGTTCACACCGCTCCAGAATTTGCTGTTGGGGAAGAATGCAGCGATGGTCGCGGGGATCGCCACGATCGAGTTTGCGAAGATGATGGGCATAACGCCGGACATATTCAGCTTGATCGGGAGATTGGATGCCTGACCGCCGTACATCTTACGACCGACAACCTTCTTTGCGTACTGGATCGGAATTCTGCGCTCACTGTGGGTCATGAAGACAACGAAGCCTACCACAGCCAGAGTGATCACGAGAGAAAGGATAACCAGCAGCAGACCGATGATCGAGAACTTGCCGTCCTTGAACATCATATACCAGAGAGAGGAGACCAGCGCGGGACCGCGGGAAACGATACCGGCAAACAGGATCATGGAGATACCGTTGCCAATGCCGTTCTCATTGATCTTCTCTGCAAGCCACATGACCAGAGCAGCACCTGCACAGTAGCAGGCGATGATCACGACCAGGTGGAATGCGTTGGTACCGTCAACCAGCATCGACTGACCGTTGATACCGTTCTTGAGGAACAGCGCATAACCGATTGCGGTGATCAGAGCCAGGGCAACGGTTACCAGGCGAGTCAGTGCAGTCAGCTTCTTCTTGCCCTCGTCACCGTCCTTGGCAAGACGCTCAAGGGCGGGGATTGCGATGGTCAGAAGCTGAATGACGATGGAGGAAGTGATATAGGGGGATACACCCAGTGCAAACAGAGTTGCGCGTGCGAATGCGTCACCCGACAGGATGTTGAGATACTGGAAGATGGATCCAGCAGCTGCTTCGTTGAACGAATTCATGACGTCTGCGCTGACGTAAGGAACGGGCAGCACAGAGCCGATGCGGTAAAGTATGACGATAACCAATGTGAAGAGGAGCTTGGACTTAAGTTCCGGTACCTTCCAGGCATTCTTTAACGTCTGAAACACTTATACCACCTCAGTCTTTCCACCTGCTGCTTCGATCTTTTCTTTAGCGCTAGCCGAAAAGACAGCTGCGTTGACGTTCAGCTTCTTGGTAATCTCACCATTGCCGAGAACCTTCAGACCGTCGTAAGCCTTACGAATGATCTTCTTCTCGAGCAGAGTTGCGAGATCAACGGTGTCACCGTCATTGAAGCGCTCGTTAAGAGTGCAGACATTGATAATCGCATACTCTTTTGCGAAGTAGTTGTTGAAACCTCTCTTGGGGTGCTTGCGGTACAGGGGGAGCTGACCGCCCTCAAAACCGGGTCTTACACCGCCGCCGGAGCGAGCGTTCTGACCCTTGTGGCCCTTACCTGCGGTCTTGCCGTTGCCGGAACCGGGGCCTCTGCCTTTGCGCCACGCCGGCGTATTGGAGCCGGGAGCGGGTGAAAGTTCATGGAGCTTCATGCGTATTCCTCCTTTTAGACATTTTCAACCGCAACGAGGTGCGAGATGACTTTGATTTTGCCGGCGAGAACTGCGTCATCGTTGTGGATGATGCTGTCACCGATCTTTACCAGACCAAGGGACTTGGCGGTTGCCTTCTGGTTCGGCTTTGCGCCGATCAGGCTCTTAACAAGGATAACTTTCTTTTCCATTGTCATGCCCTCCTTAACCCTTAACCTGCTCAACGCTGATGTCGCGGAGCTTGGCCACGTCTTCAACGCTGCGGAGTGCCTTCAGACCCTCAATGGTAGCCTTAGCTACATTGGTGGGGTTGTTAGAACGAAGGCTCTTTGCACGGATGTTCTTGATGCCGGCCATCTCGAGGACGGTACGGACGGTGCCGCCTGCGATGATACCGGTACCGGGAGCTGCGGGCTTGAGCAGCACGCGGGCTGCGCCGAACTCACCGATGACCTCGTGCGGAATGGTGGTATCCTTAAGGGAAACCTGAATCATGTTCTTCTTAGCGTCTTCCTCGCCCTTGCGGCAGGCTTCCTGAATTTCGGCTGCCTTGCCGAGGCCGCATCCAACGTGACCGTTCTCGTCACCAATAACCATGATAGCAGCAAAGCGGGCTACGCGGCCGCCCTTAACGGTCTTGGAAACACGGTTGATCGCTACCTGCTTGGCCTGCTTGAGGTCAAGGGTAGCAGGGTCAAAATTCTTTGCCATGTTATTCCTCCTGAAATTTGTTCGGAAAAGTGTTTTCTCGAACAGTGTACAAACCGGACTCAGAACTTCAGGCCGCCCTCGCGAGCGCCGTCAGCCAGTTCCGATACACGTCCATGATAAAGGTAACCGCCGCGGTCGAACACGATCTCGGTGATGCCCTTTGCTGCTGCGCGCTCTGCGATGGTCTTGCCGACCTGGCGAGCTGCAGCCTTGTTGCTGCCGATTCCCTCGAAATCCTTCTCAAGGGTGGAGGCGGAAACAAGGGTTACGCCCTTCACATCATCGATGATCTGAGCGCTGATATTAGCGTTGGAGCGGTAAACAGCCAGGCGCGGCTTCGCAGCAGTACCCGAAATCTTCGCTCTAACTCTCTTATGTCTCTTAAGACGCTGCTTATTGCTATCAATTCTGGAAACCATTCTTGTCCCCTCCTTTCATTATTTACCGGTCTTACCGGCCTTACGGCGAATGCGCTCGTCGGAGTACTTAACACCCTTGCCCAGGTAGGGTTCAGGGGGTCTCTTGCTTCTGATCTGCGCTGCAATCTCACCAACGATCTGCTTGTCGATACCGCGAACGATAATCTGGTTGGGGTTGGGAACATCAAAGCTGATGGTCTCATTCTCCTCAAAGTGGATGGGGTGAGAGTGGCCGAGGTTGAGAACCAGGGTCTTGCCCTGCTTGGCTGCCTTGTAACCGACACCGACGATATCCAGGGTCTTGGAGTAACCGTTGGTTACGCCCTCAACCATGTTTGCTAGAAGGGTGCGGGTCAGGCCATGGAGTGCGCGGTCGTTCTTCTCGTCAGAGGGACGCTCGACGGTGATCACTGCGCCTTCCTGCTTGATGGTCATGTTGGGAGCGAGCTGCTGGGTCAGGGTGCCCTTGGGGCCCTTGACGGTAACGAGGTTATTGTCAGCAATGGTGACAGTAACACCTGCTGCAACTGCGATGGGTTTCTTACCGATTCTAGACATCTTCTCTACCTCCCATTACCAGACGAAAGCAAGGACTTCGCCGCCGACGTTCAGCTGACGAGCCTTCTTGTCTGTCATGATACCCTTGGACGTGGAGACAATCGCGATCCCCAGACCGTTCATTACACGAGGCATATCCTCGCAGCCTGCATAGATACGCAGACCGGGCTTGGACACGCGGCGAAGGCCGCGAATGATCTTCTGCTTACCGGGAGCGTACTTCAGGGTGATGCGAATAACGCCCTGCTTACCGTCCTCGATGACGGTGTAGCTCTTGACATAGCCCTCAGCGACAAGGATGTCGGCGATAGCCTTCTTCATTTTGGATGCGGGAACGTCAACAGTTGCGTGCTTTGCGTCGTTCGCATTTCTGATTCTGGTGAGCATATCCGCGATTACATCTGACATTTGCATAGTTTTTATCCTCCTTATGCAAGTAAATATTCTTGCTGCCGGGTTACCCCGACGGCTGATCGGCGGTTAAAACAGAGCGTGGACTCTGTTTTCCTGCCGATAGTTTGGAGCCGTCCATACCGGACGGAGTATCACAACCCGGGATTCTCCCGGAGAATGTGTTTTACCAGCTTGCCTTCTTCACGCCGGGAATCTCGCCCTTGTAGGCAAGATTGCGGAAGCAGATACGGCAGATACCGTACTTGCGCATATAGGCATGGGGGCGGCCGCAGATCTTGCAGCGGTTGTACTCACGGGTGGAGTACTTCTGCTTCTTCTGCTGCTTCAGGATCATAGAAGTCTTTGCCATTTCTCTTTCCCCTCCTTATTTCGCAAAGGGAGCGCCCATCAGGGTAAGCAGCTCTCTTGCTTCTTCATCGGTGTTGGCCGTGGTGACGAACACGATGTCCATACCGCGGATCTTCTCAACCTTGTCGTACTCGATCTCGGGGAAGATCAGCTGCTCCTTGAGGCCCAAGGAGTAGTTGCCGCGGCCGTCAAATGCGTTGGGGTTGATACCCTTGAAGTCGCGGACGCGGGGGAGGGAGAAGTTGAAGAGACGGTCAAC
>JAFTUB010000113.1 GCA_017466495.1 Clostridia bacterium | reverse complement strand
TGCTCACCGCAAATGAGAATTTTGAAAAAGGAGTATGCCTGATATGAATGAAAAAGTAATCGTTACCATTGCCCGACAGTACGGAAGCGGCGGCCGAGAAATCGGTGAAAAAGTGGCCGCAGCTCTTGGCATCGCCTTTTACGAAAAGAGCTGATCACCATGGCTGCGCAAAAGAGCGGAATGAGCCCCAACGTGCTCCACTCCGCCGACGAGAAAGCCAGCAACAGCCTCCTCTATACCCTGGCCATGGGCTCTTCCATTTACGGTGCTTCCACTCTCAATTATGATATTCCCATCAACGACCGCCTCTTCATCACCCAGTGTGATATCATCAAGAATTTGGCCGAGAAGGGCTCCTGTGTCATGGTTGGCCGATCTGCTGACTATGTCCTGCGGGACAATCCCCGCCATGTCAGCGTCTTCATCTACGCCAAGCTGGAGGATCGCATTCATCGGGTCATGGAGCGGCACAGCCTCTCCGAGGGGGACGCCCGTGCGCTGATTGCCAAGACTGACAAGCGCCGCGCCAATTACTACAACTTCTACACCGGACAGAAGTGGGGCAAGTATGACAACTACCATATGTCCCTTGACAGCTCCCTGCTGGGCATCGACGGCACGGCAAAGCTGATCTCTCAGCTGGCCGAGGATTTCCGTGAGCTGACCTGAGCATGAACACAAACAAAAACATCCCCCGACGGCAATTGCCGTCGGGGGATGTTCGATATTGCAGACAAAAATCAGTTTGAGCCGGTACTGCCGAAGCCGCCGCGGTCGGGGCCTTCCAGGAATGCCACCTCCCGCACCTCAACAGCAGGCATCCGCTCCATGATGCGGAACTGGCAGATGCGGTCGTTGACACAGATCTCGGTGTCCCGCATGGCCAGCACCGCCATGCCCCACACATCGCCGTCCCCGGAGTAGCTGTTGTCGATGATCCCCATGTGATTGACCTGAATGATGCCCCACTTTTTGAAGGTGGAGCTTCTGGGGACAAGATGGGCCTCATAGCCCTCGGGCAGACGCATGGATACCCCCAGAGAAATGATGCGGAACTCCCCGGCGCGAAGGGTCACATTCTCTGCGGCGCGCAGATCAATCCAATCGCCCACCGCAAGTTTTTCCAGCCGAACCAGGTCGGGATTGTGGTATTTGATCAGAATTTCCATTGTTCTCTCCTTCGTTTATGGATACAGCTGCGTAAAACTCTCGTAGTGGTCTGCGGTGTAAAAGATCAGCCCGTCATTGGAGTAGACGATGCGCTCCGCGCCGCGATAGCCTCCGCTGTAATTGATATCACATTCATAATACTGCCGCCCGGAAGCTTTGGGCAAAAGCCCCTCACGGTTGCCGAACCGATCGCCGCCGATGCTCTTCCCCGGCGCGACATCATGGAGATTCCCCTTGCTGCTCACCCAGCCCAGGTCCTCTGCATCGTCCTTGGTGATGAAGTTCCGGGGCAGACAGCCGTAGGTTTTGATGTACAGGGCAACCTCATCCCGTGTGGTATAGCTGCCGTCCCGGCTGATACTCTCGGTCTGTTTCGGCGGTGCGGCAGTGGTTGGAGCAGCAGTCTGGCCCTCTCCCTCTGTCAGCTGATCCAGCAGGGCATTCCCAAGCTCCTCCAGCTCGGATTCATAGGGAGAAATCAGCTCACCGATCTCACCGCATCCCGACAGCACAAGCAGCGAGACCAACAAAAGGGCAAGCAATCGTGTCAGAGAAAATTTCGGTTGCATTTTTTACAGTTCCTTTCCCGCCATAGGGCGAAAATCGGGGCAAGTACCGCTGATCCGGCAAAACCTGCCCGCTCATACGGATTCAGTTTAGCATAAAAAAGGCCAATTGTCAACGCCTGTTCTCCGCTTGTGCGGAAAATACAGGAAAAACAAGGAAATATCGCAAAGTCCCTTGATTTTTTTTCCACTTTTCGGTATAATGAACACAGCGATCGACAAAAAAACCGCAAATGCGGCAGAAAAACACAGAAAGGCAGCTTTCGCCGAGCGAAAGAATTGGTCACCATGATGGAAAACAACTCCCTGACCCCCAAGCCCCGCAAGCGCCGACTGGGCGACCGCAAAGACGGAAGAAAACTCCGTACCCTCCCCCCCATTCTGCGCGTAATGCCTTATATCATGAAAAAGCGTTCCGATGCACAGAATACCTTTGCTGACAGCTTTGATATCACAGAAGCGGACCGTATGGTACGGTGCAAGGTCAAGCAGGGGATGACAAACTTTTCCCTTCTGCACATCATTCTCGCCGCCTATGTACGCATGATCTCCCAGCGTCCCGGTGTCAACCGCTTTGTCAGCGGACAAAAGATCTTTGCCCGCAACAACATTGAGATCGTCATGGCAGTCAAGCGGGAAATGTCACTGGACGGCGAGGAAACCATGATCAAGGTGGTCTTCCCCCCCGATGCCACGGTGGATGAAATCTATGAGATCTTCAACCGCACGGTACAAGACGCCGTTGAGGTCGAAGGCGAAACCGTCTTTGACAAGGTGGCACGTATCCTCATTTCCTTCCCCGGTTTTTTCCTCCGCTTTATTGTTTCGATTCTGTTTGCCCTGGACTATATGGGATGGCTCCCTCGGTTCCTTCTCAATGTCAGCCCCTTCCACGGGACGATGATCATCACCAGTATGGGCTCCCTCGGTATCAAGCCCATTTACCACCACATCTATGACTTCGGCAATCTGCCTGTCTTCCTCTCCTACGGTGCCAAGTACACCGTCAACGTCATCGATCGGGATGGCGGCGTTGTCCGCAAGCGCTATGTGGACATCAAGGCAGTCACCGATGAGCGCATCTGTGACGGCTACTATTACGCCTCCGCCCTCAAGATGCTCAAGAAGCTGATCCAGAACCCCGCCGTCCTCAATGAGCGGCCCGAAGAGATCGTCGAAGATATTGACTGACGGTAAAACAACCGCCCGCGACAGTACGCGGGCGGTTGCTTTTATACCGGACAAATCACCATTCTGCCTTTTTTTCGTCCTCGGGGAGAACCTCCACAAAGGCGGCGATGGCACATTCGATCATGGCATCGTCGGGCTCCAGCACCGTCAGGTGCTGCATCCATGTGCCGGGGGCGGAAATGGCCCGGGTGAGCCAGTTGTCCACACGGCCGGCCAGCTTGATCAGCTCATAGCCGATGCCCACCACCACGGGCAGGGTCAGCAGCTTGATGGCTGTCCGAAGAAGTGTGGGCAGATTAGGCGGGATGAACATAGAAACGAAAATGCCGACGATGAGCATCAGCACCATGAAGGAGGTGCCGCAGCGGGGATGGAAACGACGCTGCGCCCGGACATTCTCCACCGTCAGGGGAAGACCCTTTTCGTAACAGAAAATGGTTTTGTGCTCAGCACCGTGGTACTCAAAGGTGCGGCGGATATCCTTCATCCGGGTCATGAGCAGCATATAGCCAAGGAAAATAACAATACGCAAAACGCCCTCGCAGAGGCTGCGCAGGAAACGGTTCCCGTCAAGGGCAGGCACGGCCTTTGCGGTCCAGCTGTAAATCTGCACCGGAAGCCACATAAAGAGCGCCACCGCCAGCAGAACGCCAAGCACGGCACTGATCACCATGAGAATGTTCATTCCAACCTGGCTGATACCCCCGGACTTGCCGTCTTTGGACGGCTCCTCTTCCTCAAGTCCCGCGATCTCGGCAGACCGCATCAGACATTTGTAGCCCGAGCGCATGGAATCAATAAAATTAAAAATGCCTCGAATGATGGGAAGCTTGAAAAACTTCCCCTTGAAGGTGGCGGTGGTTTCCCATTTTTCCAAGACGATCTCCCCTTCGGGATTGCGCACGGCCATGGCCGACACCTCTAGACCGCGCATCATGATGCCCTCAATGAGCGCCTGGCCGCCGATGGATGTCTTTTTCATGGGGCAGGATGTATCTTTACTATTCGAAGACAAAGCAATTCCTCCATTCCGCGGATAAACCGCATACGGTATTATACCGCATCAATATGAACGCAATATGAATGTCCTCGGATTTTCGGCAAAATTTCAAAAGAAAATTCCCCCTGTTCGGTCGGTTGTCTCTTTACAAATTCTTTGTTTCGTGGTACAATAGATATGTTATGAAGTTCTGCGCAATACCGTAGAAAGGAATTGACTGTATTATCATGAAAATCGGATTTGATAACCAGACCTACATTAAGACACAGTCGGCAAAAATTATGGAGCGAGTCAAGCTTTTTGACAACAAGCTCTACATTGAATTCGGCGGAAAGCTCTTTGATGACCTGCATGCCGCCCGTGTTCTGCCGGGGTTTGCCCCTGATGCCAAAATCAATCTTCTGCGGGAAATGCGCGACCAGACCGAGATCATTATCATCATCAATGCTGCCGACATCGAGCGGAAGAAGATCCGTGCCGATTTCGGTATCACCTATGATATGGACGTTCTGCGCCTGATGGACAATCTCCGCTCCATGGGGATCTATGTCAGCTCGGTGGTCATCACCCAGTACACCGGCCAGCACGATGCCGACATCTTCCGTAAAAAGCTGGAGATGCGGGGTGAGCGGGTCTA
>JAFTUB010000112.1 GCA_017466495.1 Clostridia bacterium | reverse complement strand
CTGAGCACGGCGTACCTGCTCGGCGTTGGGGGTGTGGGTATTCTCATCTCCCCAGTGGACCGAAACGATGACGGCATCGGCCAGGGCTTTTGCCGCATTGATCTGCCGGGCAAGCTCCTCGTCGTCCTGCTTCACCGTTTCGGCGCTGAAGCCCGCGCCTGCGGTACGAAGATAGGGAACATGAAGCGTCGAGCCGGCAGGCAGAGAGATATAGTTGGTATGCTCGGTATAGGCCAGCAGTGCCACGGTAAAGCCGTCCTTCTCGATGACGCGGATGTTGTTGTAATCCTCTTCGCTCTCGTAGGCACCGATGGTCACGGCATCCAGGGTCTTGGCAAAGGCGGCTGTTCCCGCATAGCCTGCCGCGCCCTTGTCCAGCATATGATTGTTGGCCAGGCCGATGATGTCAAAGCCCAGCTCCACCAGATCATACCCCAAATCCTGGGGGGAATTGAAGCGGGGATAGCCCGAGTAACCGAAGGATGCTCCCGCCATGGGGGTCTCCTGGTTGATGAAGGCAAAATCAGCCTCGGCAATGATGGGGGCAACGTCACGAAAAGCGGGCTTGAAATTATACTCCCGTCCCCCCGCCACTGCACGGTTTCGAGCGTCGATGTAGATGCAGGGATGCACCAAATTGTCCCCAACCGCCGCAAAGGAAATACGGATCACCTCGTCGGGGAAGCCTTCCACTACGGGCGAAGCGGGATTCGGCTCGGCCCCCGTCAGTCCCTCCACCCCCGGAATCGCCTCAGGCGGAACGGCGGGTGCAGACACAGGGGTACAGGCGGATAACAGAAACAGGCAAAGCAAAAGCCAGGCAAGCACTCGGCCCATGGATTCCCCTCCTTTTTTTCGGATCACTTACGAAACGGTAATGGTAAAGGTGTTGGTATAGCTCTCGCCGGCAGGCAGGAACATCATGTCCCGCTTGGTGGCGAAGTCACCCGGCTCACGGTCATAGTCGGGCAGGCTGGTCCAGGGCTCGATGCAGACATAGGGTGCCTCGGTCTTGGGGGCGTGCCATACGCCGAGGTAGGTCATGTCGGGATATTCCACCGTCACCGAGCGGTCGCTCTTGTCGGAGCAGAGGGTAACCTTCTTGCATACGTTCTCTAAGAAGAAGGCATCGTTGTCAAAGAGGTTGTGGCGCAGGGGAATGATCTTGCCGTCCACGATGTGCTCAAAGGGCACGCTGTCCTCACGGGTCAGGTAGCAGGTGTCGCTCATGATAAAGCGGCGCACATTGTCCTTTTTGCACCCAAACTCCAGCCGCCAGTCCTCGAAAACACCCTCGCCGCCCAGGGGCAGGTTGAAGCCGGGGTGCGCACCCACCGCAAAGGGCATGGCCTCTCCGCCGCGGTTGGTGATGTCAAAGGTGGTGCGGACAGATTTGCCGTCCAGGGTGTAGGTCAGATCCAGGCAGAAGTCGAAGGGGTAAACCGTCAGGCTCTTCTCGGAGGTCTCCAGGCGGAAGGTCAGGGAATTCTCGGTCTGCCCCACCATGGTATACTGGGACTTGCGGGCAAATCCGTGGAGGTTCATCTCATAGGTCTTCCCGCCCCAGGTGTACTTGCCCTCAGTCAGACGGCCACAGATGGGGAAGAGGTTATACGCGCGTCCCGTCCAGTAGGTGCCGTCGCCCTGCCAAAGGTACTCCGCATCCCGATGCTGGATAGACCAGATCTCGGCGCCCATATCGTTGACGGTAACGGTGAGATGTTCATTCTTGATGGTGTACAGCATAGCTCTGTTTCCTTTCGGTGTCCGGTATAAATTTGCGGTGAACCCGCAGCTGCTTCCATTATAACACAACTTTTTCCAATTCGCAAGGGGACGGGAAAAAACGGCATCGATTTCCCCCGCCGCCGCATAATTCCACCCCGCCCGGGATAAACTATCCCCGTATCCCCCACGGCAGCCGTCTTCCGCCGGGGCGGCGGGTCGGGATGCAATCTCTCCGGCGGAGAAAGTGAGCAATCCATGGATAAGATCAAGCTTTGCACCGCAGCCCTTCTGCTCGTGTGTCTGACGGTGTGCCTGTTTGTACTCCCCATCGCCGCGGCTGAGGGAACAGGGGGCCTCTTCGGCCTGCCCCGCGCCGCCGAGAGCGTGGTGGACGACATCACGGGTGCGGTCAGCGACGCCATCGGCGACATGACCGGGGACAACGCCGACCGCCCCTATGATGGGGATGGTACCAACATCCCCGAGGACTCCACCGGCTCGATCACCGATACCGACCCCGTCACCGATCCCGTCACCACCGCCCCCTCCACCACCGACAACCGCACCACCGCCAACACCACCGGTACCGGAACCGACACCGATTCCGCCGCCGAGGATGAAGGCGCCAGCGGCTTTGTGGGCATTGTCATTGCCATCATTGCCGCCATCGCCGTGGTCCTCCTCATCATCGCCCTCATGCCCCGCAAGAAAACGAAGTAAAAACAGGGTGCCGCGCAACACGCGGCACCCTGTTTTTTTACTCCCAATTACCGTATGTGTTCCCGCTGATATTCGGCGCATCAAAGCCTCCCTCCGAGAGGGAGGTGGCACGCGAAGCGTGACGGAAGGAGCCTGCGTAACCATACGATTTAGCTAAATTTTCCGTACACGCGCTCTCCCTCAGTCGCCTGGCGGCGACAGCTCCCTCCCGGAGGGAGCCGCATAAAAGGCGACGTTTATCCGGAAACACATCGTCGAATTGGGACTTTTTTTATTTCCCGGCAGCAGTAGACTTTTCCTGCTTCACCTTGTGGTCGATCACATGGCGGGAAGCCAGCTCAGCCTTGATCTCCTCCAGAGAAATCCCCATCTCTACCATCATCACCATCACATGGTAGGTCAGGTCGGCCACCTCGTAGATGGTCTCGCCCCGGTCGCCGCCCTTGGCGCCGATAATCACCTCGGTGCACTCCTCACCCACCTTCTTGAGAATCTTGTCCAGTCCCTTCTCAAAGAGGTAGGTAGTGTACGACCCCTCCTTCTTCTCGGTCTTGCGCCCTTCAATCAGCGTCATGAGCGCATTCAGCGAGAATCCCTCGGGCTCCTCCCCCTCGTGAAGGAGATCCACAAAGCAGGAATCATTCCCCAGGTGGCAGGCGGGACCGGTCTTGCGCACCTTCACCACCAGGGCATCCCGGTCGCAGTCGGCGGTAATGGAAACCACCCGCTGCACATTGCCCGAGGTTTCCCCCTTGCGCCACAACTACTGTCTGGAGCGCGACCAAAAACAAGTCCGCCCCTCCCGCATGGTGATCTCCAAACTCTCTCCGTTCATGTACGCCAGCGTCAATACCTCACCGCTGTCCGCATCGGTCACAATGGCCGGAATCAGGCCCTTCTCATCAAACTTCAGGTTCTCTATGGATAACATAATCTATCTCCTTTATGAAAGTTTTCGCGGGGTCCGGGGAGCCTTTTTCAAAAGGCTCCCCGGCGGGGTTTGGGGCGGCGCCCCAAGACCTTACACCCGCATCTCGATCCCGTTCTCCCGCAGCATCTGCTTCAGCGCGGGGATCTTCACCTCGCCAAAGTGGAAGATCGAGGCCGCCAGCCCCGCGTCCACCCCGGGCAGAGTGTTAAACAGCGTCACAAAATCCTCGGCACAGCCCGCGCCGCCCGAGGCGATCACCGGTACGCTCACCGCATCGCACACGGCGGCCAGCAGCTCCAAATCGAAGCCGCCCTTCACGCCGTCGGTGTCCATGCTGTTCACCACGATCTCGCCGGCCCCCGCCTCCACACAGCGGCGGATCCAGCCGATGGCCTCCATCCCCGTGTCCTCACGGCCGCCCTTGGCAAACACGCGAAACTCACCGCCGGCACGCTTCACATCCACCGACAGCACCACGCACTGGTCGCCGTAGTGCTTGGCCGCCTCTCCCACCAGAGCAGGATTGCGAATGGCCCCCGAGTTCACGCTCACCTTGTCGGCACCGCAGGCCAGTACACGGGCAAAATCGTCCACGGTGTTGATGCCGCCCCCCACCGTGAGGGGTATGAAAATATTCGACGCAACCTCTCGCAGAATGTCGGTAAAGAGGGCGCGCCCCTCAGCCGAGGCGGTGATATCGTAGAACACCAGCTCATCGGCCCCGTTCTCGCTGTAATAGCGGGCAAGATCCACGGGAGAGGAAACGTCCCGCAGGCCCATGAAGTTAACCCCCTTGACCACGCGGCCGTCACGTCCGTCAAGGCAGGGACTAATGCGCTTGGTAATCATGCCTCAACCTCCTTTGCCGCGGTCAGTGCTTCCTCCAGCACCAGATCGCCGGTGTAAAGGGCACGGCCCAGGATGGCACCGTAGACCCCGATCTGCCCCAGCGCACGCACGTCGGCAAGAGAGCTCACGCCCCCGGACGCAATGACATTGAGACTGAATTTCTCCTTGAGACTGCGGTAAAGGTCGAGGTTAGTGCCCTTCATCGCCCCGTCCCGGGAGATGTCGGTGACGATCACCGTGCCGATGCCCAGCTGCTCCAGGCGGGCAATGAAATCCATGCCCTCCATGGCCGAGGTCTCGGTCCAGCCACGGATGGCAACTTTGCCGTCCCGCAGGTCAACCCCCACCGCCATCTGTGCGCCGTAGGCCTTAGCCGCCGACTCCAGCAGTGCCGGCTCGGTAATGGCCGCCGTGCCCAGAATAACACGGGCGACCCCCAGGGACAGGTATCGCTCGATGACCTCCACCGAGCGCACACCGCCGCCGATCTCAACCTTCAGCTGCCCCGCCGATGCAATGGCGGAAACGGTGTCGGCGTTGGGCGTTCCCCCCGACTTCGCTCCCTCCAGATCCACCAGGTGCAGCCACTCAGCACCCGCCGCGGCAAACTTCTTCGCCACAGCGGCAGGATCGTCGGAATAGGTGGTCATCTGCGCATAATCGCCCCGCAGCAGGCGGACGGCACAACCGTCATACAAATCAATGGCAGGCAGG
>JAFTUB010000111.1 GCA_017466495.1 Clostridia bacterium | reverse complement strand
TGATGCGGCCCTCGCTGTCAACGGTGGCCACCTCGGGGACGGAGGAGGTAAAGGTGAGCTTGCGGCCCTGTACACCTTCTACCTGAAGGAGCACGGTTTGGGCAAAGTCCATGGCGAAGTCGCCGCGGGGGAGGCTGAGGGCGGTGATGCCGTCGGGATCACCCACGGTGATCTTGACCCAGTCGCCGTTGCCCACCGATGCGCCTGCTTCGGGGGAGGTGGAGAGAACCTGGGCGGGTGCGGCAGGCTCATAAACGGTGGTGACGGTCAGACCGCAGCCTCTGAGGATAGCGGCGGCGGCGTCGGGTGCCATGCCCACCACATCCGGGAGGGTGAGGTTTGCGGCACCGGCACTGATGTAAAGGGTGATGGGGGTATCGGTATCGATCGTGCTGCCTTCGGCTACCGACTGGTAGTAGAGCACATCCTTGGCATAGGCCGCAGAGGGAACCGACTTCCACTCCACGTTGGTCAGATTGTGTCTGCGAATAAGCTCCTCTGCCTGGGTACGGGTAATGCCGGCAAAGTTGGGCATGGTCAGGTACTCCAGACCGGCGGAAACGGTAAGCTTAACCGCGCTGCCTGCGGGCAGGCGGGTACCGGTGGCGGGGTTTTGGCCCAGGACGGTACCGGCGGGAGAGGAATCGTACTTGGAGGTGAACTCAGCGGTCAGGGACAACTCAGCCAGCTTGGCCACTGCTTCGTTCTGGGTAAGGCCAACCACCAGCGGCACCGAGAAGGTCTCGGGACCAAGGCTGACGGTGACGGCAATGGTGGAGCCCTTGTCAATGGAGGTGCCGGCGGCCAGACTCTGGGAGATGACCTTGCCCTTTTCTACGGTATCACTGTAGACCTCGGTCTTGGCCACATAAATGTTCAGGGCCTTGAGCTTGTTTGCAGCTTCGGTATAATCCAGGCCGGTGAGGGTGGGGAGAGATACCTTCGTCGGGGGCGGTGCGGTGGTCTCGTTGATAATGGGCGTCTGTGCGGTGGTTTCGGGCGCGGGAGGCGCGGTGGTCTCAGGCGCCGCGGTGGTTTCCGCGGGCGCGGCAGTTACTGCGGGATCCGCAGTGGTTTCGGGCGCGGCAGTGGTGCCGGGGGCATCGGTGGTGCCGGCAGGGCTGTCGGTGGTCACGGTGGCGGGATTGTCAATGTCCGGATCGTCGGGCTCATCGCCGCCAACCAGCTTGCCGATTCCCCAAACCGCACCGGCAAAGAGCAGGATCAGAATGACAATGGCGGCAGCCACGATCATGATGCGGCGAAGATTTTCCTTCTTCTCGTCCTCATCCTCCGCCGGATCATCGGCGTAGAAATCCTCCGTCGGATCGGGAGCGGCATAGAAGCCGGCATCGGCGCCGACGTCAGGCATATCTTCTGCATAGGTCGGAGGAGGCGTTTGGGGTGCGGGGATGTCCGCAGGGACGAAGGGAGCCGGCGCAGGTGCGGCCTGGCTTTGCTGGGCGGCACGGATGGCGGCATCGTTGCCGGAGCGGTATGCTGCGGCGCCGGCTGCCGCATAGGCGCCCACATATGCGCCGGTCGCAGCTGCCGGCCGGGAATCATCGGTCGGGAAATAGGGGGCGCTTTCTATGGCAGCTGCCATACCGGCCGCCGCAATGGGTTCACCGCTGCACAGAGGCAGGATTTCGGTGATGGTATCGGGTGCGGGGAGCACCACGTAGTCCTCTTCTTCGGGCAGCAGACAGCCGCGCAGGTCGTCGGCCAGAGCGGCCGCCGAGGTGTAGCGGCGGGCGGGATCTGCCGAGCAGGCGCGGGAGAGGATGATGGCCACTTCATCGTCGGCATTCACGGGGTTGGGCAGTTCATCGGCCTCGGCCAGGCGGACAACAGCCCGGCGCAGCGCTTCCTCCCCGGCATCGGGGCGGTTGAGGAAGGGCGGGCAATGCTGGTTGAAGAGGGAATAGAGCACCATGCCCAGGGCATACAGGTCATCGGCGGCAGAGCCGACACCCTCATTCTGCTGTTCGGGAGGAATGTACAGAAGCGACTCGAAGGGAACGGTGTCCAGGGCCTGGCCCAGCAGGCGTTCCTCGGCAAAATCGGCCACGCAGACGGTGCCGTCGGGGGCGACAAAGAGGTTGGAGGGCTTGAGGTTGCCGTGGATCACCCCTTCGGTCGATGCGGCGTGCAGAGCGGCGCAGACAGAGAGGCCCAAATTGATGAGATCGTTTGCCGTGATGTCGTGGGTGCGGGCAAAATCGGCAAAGAGGGTGAGGGGCTCACAGCGGACCAAGAGCACCAGCTCTCCCCCGCGGCCCCGGACCAGGCGTCTGTCCTCAATGGCCATGATGGAGGGATTGTTGAGTCGGCGCAGGCGATCAGTCTGCGCCACAATTCCCCGCATGGCTGCCTCCAGCCGCAGGGCAATCTCGTCCTCCGAGAGTCCTTCCTCCCGCAGGGTTTGCAGCTCATCGTTGCTGCCCGGCAGGCGAATGATCTTAATGCGGCACTCGGTGCCGTCGGTATCGGTTGCGGCGTATACGGTGGCGTAGCTGCTGTGTCCCAATTCGCTGTCCAGGGTGATGCCCCGCAGCAGGGATGCATATTCGCGGTTGGCCTGTTCTACCGTCATCCTCATTTTTTCACCTCATCTGTCAAGATACTTTGACCTTTATCAAAGGTTATTCTCCTACATTATAACACATAATCCGACGGTTGTCACCCCTTTTTTCAACCTTTTTTCACAAAAAATCCCCCAAAGGGGATTTTTTGTATGAATTTTTTCCACGGATAGCAAAATCCGGCGGAGGAAGGCTTCCTCTGCCGGATTTTGGGTGTTTATTTGACGTTTATTTCTTGATCCAGCTGCCGGGGGAGAGGGCAAGGATCAGGGGGAAGATCTCCAGACGGCCCAGCAGCATGGCAAGGGAGAGCACCAGCTTGGAGAAGCCGGAATAAGCGGAGTAGCTACCGACGGGACCCACCAGGCCAAAGCCGGGACCCACGTTGTTGAAGCAGGCCACCGCCGCCGATAAGTTTGTCTCAAATCCGAAGGGCTCGGGGGAGATCAGCAGGAATACGGCGAACAGGCAAATCATGTAGACGGCGAAGTAGGTGCTGACGCTGCCCAGGGTGGCCTCGTCCACCGGTTTCCCCTCAAAGCGCACGCTGCTCACCGAGCGGGGATGCAGCATCCGCTTGAATTCCCGGCCAACCGTTTTTACCAGCATGATGGCCCGGGATTGCTTCAGACCGCCTGCTGTGGAGCCGGCACAGCCGCCGATGAACATGAGCACAAAGAGAATCGCTCGGGAGAGATCGGGCCAAAGATTAAAGTCAGTGGTGGCATAGCCAGTGGTGGTGAGGATGGAGGCCACCTGGAAGGCCGAGTGACGCAGGGCATCCTCCGCACTGCCAAACTGCGGCAGGATATTGCATACAATCACGCCGGTGGAGAGGGCAACAATGCCGAGATAGCACCACAGCTCGCCGGAGCGGAGGGCGGTGCGGGTGCGGCGGATGAGGATCAGATAATAGAGGTTAAAGTTCACGCCGAACAGCAGCATGAAAACGGTGATGACCCATTGCAGATAGGGACTGTAGCCGGCAATGCTGTCGGCCTTGACGCCAAAGCCGCCGGTGCCGGCGGTGCCGAAGGCGTGGACAACGCTCTCGAAGAGGGGCATCCCGCCGAAGAGCAGGAAGGCAATCTCCAGCAAGGTCATAGCGATGTAGATAATATAGAGGATTTTGGCGGTGTCCTTCACCCGGGGGACCAGCTTGCCCACCACAGGCCCGGGCATCTCGGCCCGCACGATGTGGATGGAACGGTCGGCGATGTTGGGGATGATGGCCATGATGAAGATCAGCACGCCCATACCGCCGATCCAATGGGTGAAGCTGCGCCAGAAGAGCAGGCCGTGGCTGAGGGCCTCCACATTGGTAAGGATGGATGCGCCGGTGGTGGTCAGGCCGCTGACCGTTTCAAAGAAGGCGTCAAAGAAGGAGGGAACCTCCCCCGACAGAATAAAGGGGAGACAGCCCAGCAGGGAGGTGAGAAGCCACCCCAGCGCCACAATGGCAAAGCCTTCTCTGGCGTAGATCACCTGGCTCTTCGGCCGGGAGAGGAAGGTCAGGGCGGCGGCTACGGCCAGGGAAAGGCCAGCTGCGACAAGGAAACTCCAGCCGCAGGGCTCCCGGTAGATGAGAGACACCAGGGCAGGGAGGAGCAGCAGCAGGGCGGTGGCCAGGGCGATCCGTCCCACGGTATAGAAAACCATACGTCGATTCATGGGATATCCTTTCTCCGGACAGGCGGAAATCAGTGCTGGATGATATCCGAGAGCTCACCCAGCCGGCGGTCGGCCGAGAGAACGATCACCCGGTCCCGGGGCTGAATGCAGTCGGCACCGGTGGGGATGATGGTGCGCCGTCCGCGGATGATGCCGGCGATGAGCACGCCGGGGAGCAGGCCGTAATTCTTCTGCAGCTCCACGATGGGAATGTTCACATAGGGGAAGCCGGCGGTTACCCGGAATTCCAGCATCTCGGCCCGATCGTCCATGATGCGGTAGAGGGACTCCACGCTGCTGCCCTCGGTGTTGTGCAGGGCGCGGGCGTAGCGGGTCAGGATGCCAGCCACCGTTTTCTTGGGAGAAACGGTGCAGTCAAGGCCCAGCTTGTCTGCCATGGCGGCCAGCTCACTGCGGTTGACCTTGGCAATGACCTTGGGTACCTTTTGCGATGCGGCGTAGATGGAGATGAGGATGTTTTCCTCGTCCGAGCCGGTGAGGGCCACAAAGGCATCCACCGAATGCAGGCCTTCCTCCAGCAGAACCTCCTGCTTTGCACCGTCGCCCTGAATGAGGACAGCACCGGGGAGGTCGCTGCAAAGCTCGGTACAGCGGTCGCGGTCTCGCTCGATGATCTTCACCGAGTTGCCGCCGGTCATCAGCAGGCGGGCCAGGTACTGGGCTGTACGGGAACCGCCCAGAATCATGACGTTGCGTGCCTGCTTCTGCAGAATGCCCAGCTGACGCAGGAGCTTCTGAATCTCGTGGGGCGCGGCGGTGAGGGCAATGCGATCTCCGGCACGGAGAACAAAATTACCCGAGGGAATGACAAGCTCCTCTCCCCGCTGGACGGCGCAGACCAGGAACTTGGCAGCGTAGCGCTGGCGAAGCTCGGACAGCGCCATGCCGTCCAGAGGTGAGTCGGACTTCAGCCACAGCTCCACCAGCTCAAAGCTGCCCCCCGCGAAGGTTTCAATGTGGGCGGCGCTGGGAAGCTTGAGCAGATTATAGAGCTCATGGGCGGTCTGCAGCTCGGGGTTGATGGCCATGGAAAGCTCCAGCTGTTGGCAGAGATAGCCCAGGCTCTTGTCGTTGTATTCGGGCTTGCGGATGCGGGCGATGGTATGCTTGGCTCCCATGCGGCGGGCAAGGAAGCAGGAGAGCATATTGGTCTCGTCCGAATCGGTGGCGGCCACAAAGAGGTCGCAGCGCTCGGCGCCTGCCTCGGTGAGGGTGTCGCTGTCGGCACCGTTTCCGCAGACGCACATGACATCGTAAATGTTGCTGATCTCGGTTACGGTTTCGGGGGAGCGGTCAACCGCCACCACGTCATGGCCTTCCTTGGCCAGATTATCCACAATGGTGGTGCCGATTTTGCCGCAGCCTACAATGATGATCTTCATCCGGGTTTAGCCTCCTGATCTTGATCGATGAGGGTATTATACCACAAACTCCCCCAAAACGCAAGGTCGGGGGAGGAAATGTGGGCAATTATTCGCATTTGGCCGCCCAGTGGCGAGCGACATCTGCCATGAATTTGGCGGCGAGGGGGAGCAGGTCGGGGGTGAAGCCCTTGAGGAAGGCGTCGGCTTCGTAGGTGAACTCCCCGGCATAGCCGATTTCCTTCAGGGCGGCGGTGAGGGCAGTCCAGTCGATGCGGCCGAGACCGGGAATGGTGTGCTGGTCGGCGATATAGTTGTTGTCATGGAGGTGCAGGGCGCCCAGGCGGTGGCCCAGGGTGCGGATGGCATCGGCGGGCTCTTCCCCGATGAGCACCGAGTGTCCCACATCCAGGCAGGCGGTGAAGCAGGGGGAGATGGCGTTGAGCTCATCCACCATGGCGGCGTGGAGGGCGGAGCGGGAGCACACGTCATGGGTAATGTACTTGCGGATGGGATCCCGCTGCCACATATTTTCCACCGCTACCTTGATGCCGTAGGTCTCGCACAGGGGGATCAGGGTGGAATAGTAGGCAATATTGAGGGCGTGCATTTCCTCCTCGTGGCCGGCGTAGAGCTGGTGATGGATGGGATGGACAATGATGGACTTTGCACCCACCAAAGCGGCGATTTCCACGGCGCGCTCTACGCGGGGGCAGGCGATATTGCGGTATATCTCCTCATCCTCCCAGCGGAAGGAGAAGGGGGCGTGCGCCTGGGTGAAGGCAATGCCGCAGTCATCGGCAATGGCCTTCAGCTCGGCGGCGTATTCCCGGTAATTGTCGGCGTTGAAGGGGGAGTCATCCTTGTTCATGGCAAAGAGGGAGAGGTCCATGCCGTCATAGCCCACATCACGGAGCAGGCGGATTCCCTGTTCCATGCCGAGGGTCGCACAGAGATAGGAGGTTTGGGTGGCGATCTTCATAACAAATCATCCTTTCATGGGGGGATTGACTTGTGTTCAGTATAGCACCCACGGGGAAAATTGTCAAGACGAAAGATGCAAAGAAAAGGGCGGTGCCGCGCAATCGGAGGCGGCACCGCCGGGGAATTTTACACCACCATGACGCCGACACCGTCGGGGATGGCGGTGATGGAAGCATCGGTGCGGCCGAGCATTGTGTCGGCCAGGGCAAGGGCTTCGGGGAGACTGTGGGCGGGGGTCATGTGCAGTGCCCGCACCATTTCATCGGGTGCCTCCGAGACGAAGATCACCCGTGCACGCTGCAGCACCCGCAGATAGATCTGCACCTGCCACTGGTCGGGGATAGTTTCTCCGCGGCCACGGGAAAGGATGGTCTGCATCAGGGCTTCGGGCTCATTTTCGGAGATCTGTCGGAAGAAGCCCTCACCGCCGTGTCCGTCGGTGGAGGAGGCAACCATGATGATCACGCCCCCCGCATTGACACAGGCTTCGGCGGCGGTCATGCCCTTGACGGCCTGGTAGATGTTCTGATCCAGGGGATATCCGCCGTTGGAGGTGATGACAATATCCGCAGGAACGGCGGGGACGCGGCAGCGATTCAAGAGAAACCGGCAGCCTGTGGCGTGGGCAGCCTCCATGTCGCCGGCGGCGGCATAGATGGCCTGCTTTTCCTCATTGATCACCACGTTGACGATGAAGGCGAGCTTGGCGCGGCGGCCTGCCCACACCATATCCCGGTGAATGGGGTTGTCCTCCAAAATACCGGTGCGGGCGCGGGGATGGTGGATGAATTCGGCGCAGTGGTTGGCCATCACCGATTCCCGTGCGGCAATGCCGGGCAGGACACTCTTGCGGCCGCCGGAAAATCCGGCGAAGAAGTGGGGTTCGATGAAGCCCTCCGACACCAGCAGATCGGCCTCCACAGCCAGGCGGTTGACGGTGAGTCTGCCGCCGGAGGGCAGGGTGCCCAGCTCTACCAGCATATCGGTGTCGTCGCAGTCGTGGACAACCACCCGCACCTGACCCATGATTTCCTCTCCCAGCTTGGCCAGCAGCTCGGCCTCGGTGGTGCCCCGGTGGCAGCCGGTGGCAATGAGCAGAGTGATCTGTGCCCCGGGATTGCCCCGACGGATCTCCTCCAGCATAGGGGGAAGGATGGCACGGCTGGGAACGGGACGGGTGTGGTCGCTGGCGATGATGACGATGTTGTTCTTTCCCACCGCCAACTCGTGCAGGGGAGCGGAGCCGATGGGGGAAGCCAGGGCCTCCCGCACCAGAGTCTGCTGGGCGGCGAGGCTGTGATCGGTTTCTTTATTTTCCGCCTCGGCGGGGGTCAGCACGGCCTGCAGACGTCGGGCCGGCAGGTCGAGGGAAAGGCTATCCTTTCCGTAGGGGAAACGCAGGGAAACGGTATCGGACATGGGGTTCACACTCCCTTTTCGGTAATTGGTTTCATTATACCACACTTGCTGCAGCTTGACAACCGCGGGGGAGAGATTTTCTTTGGTCGAAAATCCGCAAAACACTTCCCCGATTTGGCAGTTTTCCCCCTTGGGACACCGAAAATGCAAAATATGGTCTTGATTGCAGGGGAAAGATTTGCTATAATAGGAACAAGGTTAAGGGGCGGAAGATTCCCCTGTCTCCGCCAACCATTACGGAAAGGACGAAATTCTCATGAAAAAAATTCTGTGTATTGGCAGCATTACCACCGATATCATCGTTACCCCCGCAGACAGCATTCCCGATCCCGGTACGCTCCGTGCGGTGAACAGCATCACCCAGCACACCGGCGGCTGCGCCATGAATGCCGCAGCAGCCCTGGGCAAGCTTGGCGTTCCCGTGGCACTCTCCTGCCGCGTCGGCCGTGACGGCATGGGCGATTTCGTCCGCAATTCCGCGGCCGGATACGGCATCGATGTTCGCGGCGTGGTGTCCGGCGATGAGCCCACCACCGTATCGGTGGTCTGCGTTTCCTCCACCGGTGAGCGCAGCTTCCTCTATTCCCCCGGCTCCAGCGCAGCCTTCACCCTGGACGACATTTCCGATGAGGTTCTGGATGACTGTGACATCGTTTTCGTTGCCGGTGCCATGCTGCTGACCGCCTTTGACGGTGAGCCCGCCGCGAAGTTCTTCCAGAAGGCCCGCACCAAGGGCAAGCTGACGGTCATGGACACCGCCTGGGACTTCGACGATGTATGGATGCCCAAGATCGCGGCTGCCATTCCTTATCTGGACATCTTCATGCCCAGCGTGGACGAGGCACGCAAGCTGACCGGTCTTGAGGATCATCACGATATCGCCCGCGCACTGCGCGACATGGGCGCAAAGAACGTCATCATCAAGGTAGGCAAGGACGGTGCATATATGCTCACCGCAGAGGGCGAGGAGATCGACAGCCCCACCTACACCGCCATCAAGCCCGTGGATACCACCGGTGCCGGTGACTCCTTCTGCGCAGGTTTCCTGGCGGGCCTGGCACAGGATCTGCCCTATGTGGATGCTCTCCGCCTGGGCAACGCCGTGGGTACCTCCTGCATCCGCGCCATCGGTGCTTCTACCGGTATTATGAGCCTGGCCGAGACCGAGGAGTTCATGCGCACCCACACCCAGGGCTGAGGCGATTGGGATTGACATTTTCCCCGGTTTCTGCTATACTGGTAGAGGAATGACCGCCCGGCGGCTATTCGAAGCTGAGCAGATGCGGGGACACCCTGACATCGGGTCACAGATGTGACAGTGGGTAATTTTACACACGGGACAGGAAACGCCGTTGCCTGCCCGTGTGTTTTTTTACCGGAACAGCCGGTCAGCGCGCTGACCGCGTGGCTCCCTCCGGGAGGGAGCCGGCATGGCCGTGTGGGAGGATCTGATCGTTCGTCCACGCATTCTCCCTCCGTCTCGCGCAAAGCGCGATCCACCTCCCTCCCGGAGGGAGGCTGACGAGGGGGTTGACAGCGAAGCGATCGGCATGATTTCAAGGTGTTTTGCGAAGGAGAAGCGTATGATCAAATATCTGGTGCGGCGATGGTGCGGCGGGTGGGATTCCCCCTGCGACCCCGAGCGGCGGGCCGAGATTGGCCGTCGGGCAGGGGGCGTCGGCATCGCCTGCAATGTCCTGCTGGCGGCGGCCAAGCTGGTGGTGGGTCTGATTGCCGGCTCGGTGGCCATTATCGCCGATGCGGTAAATAATTTCTCGGATGTGGCATCCTCGGCGGTGACGGTGTTCGGCTTCCGCCTGGCCCGCCGCCCGGCGGACGGGGATCATCCCTACGGTCACGCCCGATACGAATATCTCACGGGACTGATGATTGCGGTGCTCATCCTCTTTGCGGGGGTGGAGATGCTCAAATCCTCCTTCGATAAGATCCTGCACCCCACGCTGCCCGTCCTTACCCTGCCGGCGGTGATCGTGCTGGTGCTGGCCATGGGAATGAAGCTTTGGATGATGCTCTTCTACGGCGCCCTTGGCCGTCGGATCGATTCGGGGACTCTGCTGGCGGCTTCTGCCGACAGCCGAAACGATGTGATTACCACCGGTGCGGTACTGCTGGGCAGTTTTCTCGGTACCTTCTTCTCCCTGCCCCTGGACGGCTATCTTGGGCTTGGAGTAGCGGTGTATATCCTCATCTCGGGGATCGGCATTGCCAAGAATACCCTCTCCCCTCTGCTGGGCGAGCGGGTGACCCCCGAATTTACCGAGGCGCTGGAGAAGATCGTTCTTTCCCACGAAAAGGTGCTGGGAAGCCACGATCTGCTGGTGCACGATTACGGCGCGGGACAGCGGTATGCCTCCATCCACCTGGAGTTGGATGCTGAGGAGGATCCCCTGGTCTGCCATGACATTATCGA
>JAFTUB010000110.1 GCA_017466495.1 Clostridia bacterium | reverse complement strand
TTCATACCGAAGCTGCCGAAGGAGATACGTCCGCTCAACCAACCGCCTGATACTGCGGCGAGAATGCAGTTTTCTCCCTCGGTCAGATAGGGTGCAAGGTCATAAGTGAAGCTGAGGGCGCGGCGGTTGAAGTCGGTGAAGCCCGGCTTCAGGGCGTCGCTGCCCACACGGCGGCCGTTGCACCACAGCTCAACGATTCCCAGAGCGGTGAAGGTAACCGATGCGGTGTCGAGAGCACCGCAGACCGAGAAACTGCGGCGGAAGAGGGGGAGTCCCTTGAGCGGGGATGTAATTTCGGCCTTCTTGGGACCGCCCTGCCAGTGGTTTTTCAGGGCACCCTTGTCCAGAGATTCGGGCAGACAAATCCAGCTTGCACCGGCGAGAACAGATTGGTTCATCACAGTTTCCTCCGAGTCCGTTCCATTCTGCGGGAACGTTTTTCTACATCATAGCATAACACTGCATGAATGTAAAGAGAAAATCATTTTTTTGCGGATTTCGGATTTAAGATTGCCGGATTGGTGTCGGAACGGGCAGAAAAAAGGGGATGAATTTTTCCGTCATTCCCCTTGACAAACAGGGAGGGGTGTGCTATACTTAGAGACGTATTCGGCGAAGTTGGCTATGAACTCACAGTGTATTGTAAGTCACAGGTAAACGGCTTGCAATGGACTGTGCGTTTTTTGTTAGATGAACGGAGTACACTATCATTTATTTTTCTGGAGGGAATCTCACATGAATACCGGAACTGTTAAGTGGTTCGACACCGGAAAGGGCTACGGCTTCATTTCCAATGACAACGGCGGCGACGATGTTTTCGTACATTTCTCCGCTATCCTTTGCGAGGGCTTCAAGAATCTGACCGAAGGCCAGAAGGTTGAGTTCGAGACCGAAACCGACCCCAAGAACCCCGCTAAGCTCAGAGCTGTTAACGTTCGTCCCCTGTAAGACAACGCTGAAAAGCTGATATGACCGGGTGCCGCCTGTGCGGTGCCCGGTTTTTGCTTTTCTTGGGGAATTTCTCTTGCATTCCCCCGGGAGAAGTGCTATAATGGACTCACCAATTGAGGAAACGAGGTGCATATCCATGAATACCATCAAGATTGACCGGAAGAATTGCCGCATGGTCGCCCATCGGGGCTGCAGCGGACTGGAGCGCGAGAATACCAACGCCGCATTTGTTGCCGCAGGAAACCGCAGCTACTACGGCATCGAGACCGATATCCACGCGACCCTGGACGGGGAGTATATCCTCTACCACGATGACCGCACGGGGCGTATCTGCATCGATAACATGGAGGTGGAGAAAACCACCTTCGCTACCCTGCGCAGCCTTCTCCTCACCGACAAGGACGGAACCAAGAGCCGTTGGGATCTGCGGATGCCCACCCTGGAGGAGTACATCGGCATTTGCAAGAAGTACGAAAAGATTGCCGTACTTGAGCTCAAGAATGCCTTCCCCCGGGAGCAGGTCTTTGAGATCTGCGAGAAGATCGAGGCGCTGGACTACATGGATGGGGTGATCTTCATCTCCTTCAACTATGAGAATCTGGTCTACCTGCGGGAGAAGTATCCCACCCAGGCCGCTCAGTTCCTGACCAAGGAATACACCGAAAATCTGATCGACCGTCTCAAGGCCTATAACCTGGATCTGGATATCCACTATCCCGCCCTCACGGAGGAGAACATCAAGGCCCTCCACGATGCGGGGATTGTCGTCAACTGCTGGACGGTGGACGATCCCGCCGTGGCCGAGCAGCTCGTCGCCTGGGGCGTGGACTACATCACCAGCAATATTCTGGAGTAAGTATTTTGGGAAAAACAAAAGGCTCTGCCGCATCTGCGGCAGAGCCTTTTTCGGTTTGTCGGTCAATATATCTCAATGTATCCATAACCCTCTTCTTCCCAAATGTGGGCAACGCAGCTGCCATTGGGGGCGAGAAGCTGCCAGCCCCCCTCGTCGCTGCCTTCGGCGGTCAGCGGCGTGAGGGTGAGGCTGTCGTGATCCCACCAGTAGAGGGAATCGAAGCCGCCGATGCGCTTCATCTCCCGGTTCCAGCCCACGTAGTAGGAGAACCCGTCGGTGGCCAGGGGAATGACCTTCGGCACTTTCTCGGCATAGCTGAAGAGGGCACCCTGGAGAGCCCAGTCGCTCTCGGTTACGCCGTGGAGATGCTCGTGGTAGAAATAGTTTTGTTCCGCGAGGTAATTCGGGTTTAGGTTGAGGATGCCGATGCGCCCTTCGGCGCCGTCCAGCTCATCGGTCAGCGCGGTGAGCACGGCGGTGTCGTTTTCATAGGTGGCGCGGTAGTCGTGCAGCTCCGACACCGAGGCCACCCCGCACACCAGGACAAAGACGGCGGTGAGAATGGGGGTGATTTGCGCCCGGCGGCGGAAGAGATCAGCGGCCGCCAGCGTCAGGAGCAGGGCGATGCCCGGGAAAGCGGGAACGGTTCCCCGCAGAGAGAACCAGGGATTGGCCACAATGAGGTAGGGAGTGAGGGGGGCCACCGTCAGGATGACGGCGAAGAGATATGCCTCCCAGCGCCCGACCTCGGCGGGACGCTCTTTTTTGTCGGTACGCAGGCAGAGGAAGGCAAAGCCCACCGCCAGTGCGGCAAAGAGCAGCAGATACCACCATCCCCCGTCGGCGGCTATGATCCCAAGTCCCCGCCATGCCCCGCGGATGAGGGTCAGCGACCCTCCTTTGACAAAGGCGGCGGCCATCTGCCGGAGCAGATCGGGGAGGAAGTGGTTGAAGTAGCCCGCCTCCCAGGGGAACACCGTCACCACCCGGGCAGAGAGTGCACCGACGGAATGGAAGTAGGTGAAGGCAAAGTAGATAAGCAGATTGGCGAAGGTCAGCATCCCCCACCATGCCTGCTTGTTTTGGCGGTAGATACCCCGGAGGGTCAGCAGGAGAATCCCCGCACCCGCCAACGCCAGGGTGGGCTCGTAAAAGCCGAAGGCGAAAAGCTGGCAGAGCACCCAAAGGGGAAGGGCGAACTTCTTCCCGTCCTCGGTGTGGCGCACGAAGAAGTACATGGCCAGCGCCGCCCAGAACATTCCGCAAACGATGCGGGTGGCGGCCGAGAACCAGTAGGTCCCCTCAAAGCCCAGGGGCAGGAGCAGGCAGACGGCGGTGAACAGACTGCCGCAGCCGAATGCTCGGTCAAACACCCGACGGAAGAGGAAGGCCGAGCCTGCCCATGTGGCGGCCAGGATCAGCAGCATCAGCGCGGGGCATTCCCAAAATTTCGACCACAGAAAAATGTCGGACAGCCCGGAGAGGGGGCGGGCGGCAAGAAGGCCCAAGCGCTCAATCAGCCCGGCGGTATCGCCCATGTGGGCGTATTTATAAAATTGTATGTAATCGTCCAGCTGGGGGAAATAGGTGAAGCCGTAGTAGAGAAAGCGCAGAGAGGAAACAGCAAAGAGCAGCAGATATTCCCACAGCCCGAGAGGGATTTTTTTGAGGGATCGGAGAAGACGCACGGTTTTCCTCCTTTGTGTAAACAGCGCCCGGACAGCCGAAGGGGCCGACGGGCGCTGTGATGTCAAAAACGGAAATTATTCGTAGAGGGGGAATTTGGCGCAGAGCTCGGCAACCTCGGCACGGATGGCATCGGCATCGGTGTCGAAGGAACGGGCGGTGCGGCCCAGCAGGTTGGCAACGATGCGCATCTCCTCGGGGCCGAAGCCGCGGGTGGTGACGGCGGGAGTGCCCACACGGATACCGCTGGTAATGAAGGGAGACTGAGGATCGTTGGGGATGGCATTCTTGTTGGCGGTGATGTGCACTTCATCCAGGCGGTGCTCGAATTCCTTACCGGTCAGACCGACGGGACGGAGGTCAAGCAGAGCCAGGTGGTTGTCGGTACCGCCGGAGACCAGGTCAAAGCCTTCAGCCTTCAGGGCATCGGCGAAGACAGCGGCGTTTTCCACAATGCGGTGCTGGTAAGCCTTGAACTCGGGCTTGAGGGCCTCGCCGAAGCAGACAGCCTTTGCGGCGATGATGTGCATGAGGGGGCCGCCCTGGGTGCCGGGGAATACGGCCTTGTTGAGCAGCTTGCCGAACTTCTCCTCGTCACGGGCGAGGATCATGCCGCCGCGGGGACCGCGCAGGGTCTTGTGGGTGGTGGTGGTGACGATGTCAGCATAGGGGATGGGGGAGGGATGCTCACCTGCCGCAACCAGGCCGGCGATGTGGGCCATGTCCACCATGAAGTATGCTCCAACCTCGTGGGCAACCTTTGCCATGCGCTCGAAATCGATGACACGGGGGTATGCCGAAGCACCCGCCACGATCAGCTTGGGCTTGACCTCGCGGGCCTGCTGCTCAAACTTATCGTAGTCGATGCGGTGGGTCTCATCGTCCACTCCGTAGGGAACAAAGTTGAAGTAAAGACCCGAGATATTCACAGGGCTGCCGTGGGTGAGGTGGCCGCCGTGGGCCAGGCTCATACCCATAACGGTGTCGCCGGGCTTCAGCAGACCGACATAAACTGCGGTGTTGGCCTGTGCGCCGCTGTGGGGCTGCACGTTGACATAGTTTGCGCCGAAGAGTTCCTTGGCGCGCTCGATGGCCAGGTTCTCGGCCACGTCAACGCAGGCACAGCCGCCGTAGTAACGCTTGGCAGGGTAGCCCTCGGCGTATTTGTTGGTCATAACCGAACCGGCAGCCAGCATGACGGCCTCGGAAACGAAGTTCTCGGAGGCGATCAGCTCGATGCCGTTCTGCTGACGGCTGTACTCGGCGCGGATGGCGTCGGCCACAGCGGGATCGAATTCGGCAAGACGGTTGAACATATCTTTGATCATATTTTTCCTCTTTCTGTCCTTTGGTGCGGACGGATTTTATCAAATTAAATTCATTATACACGATTCGGCGGGAAATTTCAAGAGTTTTGCAGAAAGAAGCAGAATTTTTCTTTATCAAAATAAAGGAACCGGGCTTGCGGGTATTGATTGACTTTTGAAAAACGTTTAGGAAACTTATGCCGTTTTTATTGACAATTACCATATAACTGTGCTATAATAAAGTCGAAGTTGTGTCCATGTTGGTCAATTCTGATGTAGGAGAGGCGGAAATGCCGAGGAATTCTTGTAAATTTATTCTGATCACTTCCTGTAAAGGCGGAGTGGGGAAATCAACGGTTACCGCTAATCTGGCACTGGCATTGGCGTCCCGCGGCAAGCGGGTTCTTGCGGTGGACTGCGATTTTTCCAACCGCACCCTGGACCTGCTGTTCGGCTGTGAAGATTCTGTCCTCTACGACCTGTTTGACGTCATGGACGGCAGCGTGCCGGCGAGGGATGCGATCATTGCCGACCGCCGCGCAGACAGTCTCCACCTGCTGCCCGCACCCTTCTTCGGCAAGGTGAAGACCGAGGCGGATTTTGCCGATCACTTTTCGG
>JAFTUB010000109.1 GCA_017466495.1 Clostridia bacterium | reverse complement strand
CGGGTGCGGCGTTATTCAGCCGTACCGCTGTAATAAAGTTTTTGATAAATATTTGCTGCCTTCTCCACCTTTTGGGTGTAGGCTTTGGTTTCGGGAATGGGGATATCGGTCAGTGCACCGTTGACATCGGCGTACTCGGGATTATCCCGCCACTCTTTGACCCGGTTGGGGCCTGCGTTGTATGCGGCAAACACCGAATTCCACAGACCGAATTCCTGATAGAGATAGGACAGATAATAAACACCGTAGCGGATGTTGGTCTCGGGATCATAGAGCATTCCCGTGTCCATGTCCTCCTTCTGACGCATCATCAGCCAATCAAAGGTGTCGGGGGTGATCTGCATCAGCCCCACCGCTCCTGCGTGGGAGACGGCATTGCTGACAAATTTACTCTCCACCTTGATCACGGCGTAAACGATGTGCTCGGGAACACCGTACATGGCAGAGTAGCGCTCCACATACTCCCGGTAATCCCGGGGATAGAGATGGCGGTCGATCTTATCCCGGACGAAATCGTAGGCGTAGCCGATGCCGAGGGAAAGGGCAATGATCAGTAAGGTGACGACGGTGCGTTTGATGGCAGTTCTCACGGCATCTCCTCCCTCAGCTTGGCAAGAATGCATTCGGCGGCGCAGCGAAGCGCATCGGTGTCACCGTCGTTGCATACCACGAAATCTGCCCGCGCAGTATAAAAGTCGTCCGCTTTCTGCGCACGGAACCGCGCTGCGGCGGCATCCGCATCAATGCTGTCTCTTTCCATGATACGGGCAAGACGCAGATCCCGCGGGGCAATCACTGCGATCACCCGGTGGCATTCCCCGTCAAAGCCGCTTTCATACAGCAGCGGGGCATCCACCAGCACGGCAAATTTGCCCTCCTCCGCATATTGACGCAGACGGGTGCGAGTCTCTTCCAAAATGAAGCGGTGCGTAATGCGGTTGAGGGTCTGCTGCAATGCAGGCGATGCATCTTTGGCAAACACCAGGGCCGCAAGTGCACGGCGGTTCAATTTTCCATTTTCCGTGAGAATTCCGGAGCCGAAAGCTTCCACCAATGCCTCCAGACAAGGGGATGGGGGAATCAGCAGTTCATGGTAGATGGCATCGGTGTCCAGCGACGGAACTCCATGTTCCGCAAAGGCACGGGCAAGCGCCCCCTTGCCTGCGCCGCTGGGACCGGTCAGACCGAGAACAATCATGTGTTGTCCTCCTCCAGGGATACGCGGCAGCCGGATTTGGCCGAGCGGTAGGCGGCGGACATGATGCGGTTGATCTCTGCCCCCTGGTCAAAGGTGGGGCCGCTTTGGGTATCCCCGCGGTGTACCGCGTCTAAAAATGCGTACATGGAGCCCACATGGCCGCGGAGCCATCCCACCGAAGCCTTGGGGGAGGGGAAGGCACCGCCGGGAGCGGGTGTCCGGCCTACGCATTCGATGCGGGTGAAGCCCCGCAGGCCGCCGATGGGTTCCCCCATCGCCTCGGCAGAGTAGAAGTCAAGATAATTGGTGTCCATCAGGGAGAAACGAACAGCACCCTTGGTGCCGCGAATATCGAAGGTCAGATCATCGTTTGCCCCCATGGACAGTTTGCTGACGGTGATGGTGCCCCGTGCGCCGCAGGCCAGCTCTGCCAGGAGATAGAATGCCTCGTCGGCGTTGGTGGCCCATGGAGTCCCGTCCATACCGGTGCGGTTGGGGAAGGCGATCTGCTCCATCCCCGTGATGGCTGACATGGGGCCGCAGAGATGGGTGATCAGATCAATGACATGGGATCCCAGGTCATAGAGTACACCGCCGCCGCAGATGTCGGCATTCTGCTTCCATCCCGCGGGCTTGGCGGGATCAAGGCAGCTGTTGTGCAGATACGCGGCGTGGAAGGAAAGTACATCGCCGATCGCGCCCTCGTCGATGATCTGCTTGGTGCGCATCACAGCGGGGATGAATCGGTTGTTGAACACCACGCGGCAGACCTTGCCCGAAGCCTTGGCCAGCGCGGCCAGCTCAGCGCCTTCCTCGGCGGAGATGCCCAGGGGCTTCTCGCAGAGAATGTGCTTGCCTGCTTCCAATGCTTTGCAGATGGAGGCGTAGTGCAGGCGATTGGGCGTGCAGATGTCGATGATGTCAACCTCGGGGTTGGCGATCAGCTCATCTTCGCAGGCCACGGCGGTCAGACCGTAGGGAGAAACCGCTGCGCGGGCGCGGTCAAAGGAAGAGGTGCACACGCCGACAATTGACGCAGTGAAGGGAAGTGCACCGTAAAAATAAGGCAAATTGGCAACCGAATAAGCGTGAGCCTTGCCCATGGCACCGAAGCCCAGCATACCGATTTTCAGCGTATTGTTCTGCATAAAGGAAAATCCTCCCAAATGGCAATATTCAACTATTTTATATTATACCGCAAAAAATGTAAAATGGCAAGAGGTTGGAAGATAATTTCCCCGAAACGCGAAAAATGAAAAAATAATTTGAAAAAATTTCAAAAAAGACTTGCATTTATACATGGGTTGTGCTATAATAACTGCATATGCGGTCTTTCCGCAAAGACAGGATGGTCCTCTGCAAATGCTCTGCACGAACATCCGAGATTTTAAGGAGGAGCCAACAATGGATTTGATTCAGGCTTTCACAAATGAGCAGCTGAAGGAGAATGTGCCCGTTATTCGTATCGGTGACACCATTCGCATTCACAACAAGATCAAAGAGGGTGCGCGCGAGCGTATTCAGCTCTTTGAGGGAACGGTTATCGCAAAGCATGGCGGCGGCATCTCGGAGACCTTTACGGTCAGACGTGTGTCCTACGGCTGCGGCGTAGAGAAGACCTTCCCGATCCACTCTCCCAACGTTGAGAAGGTTGACATCATCCGCGTCGGTAAGGTAAGACGTGCGAAGCTCTACTATCTGCGCGGCAGAGTCGGTAAGAGCTCCAAGGTTAAGGAACAGATCTAACCTGCCGGGCCGACTGCACTTGACGGAATTTCATCCGCTGTGCGGAAAAACCGCCATAGACCGCTTGGTTTATGGCGGTTTTTCGTTATCCTCACCGAAGAAAGGAACTGTACATGAAACGAATTTGGGCTGTGATACTTTTTCTTGTATTTTCTCTCGCCGGCTGTACCGCGCAGGAATTGCCGCCGGTTGAAACCGAACCTCCCGTCACCATCAGCGAGGAGGATTTTCTTTCCCCCCGCCGCTCCATGTTGAGCGACAAAGAGAAGGAATTATATGATCTGGTCAAGGGATATGCCTTCAGTTATACTCCGTTTTTCTTTGATCTCAGCGAGGTGGATTTCGACTATGATACCTATTGGAAAGTCGACCGCGCCCTGTACTACGATTGTCCCGAGATGTGGCTCTTTTACAATGTGATTACCGATTATGATCCAGACTCATGCGACGAGATCGGGATGCCCAGTGTATGGTATTCTGTGAAGTCTAAATATCGGCATTGGGATAGTTGGCAGACAGGAGAAACTTCCTTTGACCCGGAGCGGCACCTTGCCTATGTGGCGCGCATCAACGCCCGCTGTGACGAGATCCTGGCCGGAATGCCCCAGGGGCTGAGCACCAGAGAGCAGTATGTCTGGCTGGCTGATTATCTTTGCGATCATACGGATTATGCCGATGATATCAAATACATCTACGCCGACGGCCCGTTGCTCTATGGGAAGGGAATATGCCAATCCTACACCCAGGCCTACCAGTGGCTCTGCCAGCGCGCCGGGCTGTGGTGCATGACCTGCAACGGCACGGGTTCCGGTACGGCGCACGGCTGGAATATCGTCATGCCCGAGCCGGGAGTCACCTACTACATGGACCTGACCTGTGCCGACATCACAGGCCGGCACGAACTGTACTATTTTATGACTTATTATACCTGCATATAAACAGTACATACAATAGACGAAGGTGAATG
>JAFTUB010000108.1 GCA_017466495.1 Clostridia bacterium | reverse complement strand
CTCCTCCTCCGCCACCGTATACGGCATGAACAATCCCGTGCCTTTCCGGGAGGACATGCCCACCTCCGCCACCAACCCCTACGGCTACACCAAGGTGATGATCGAGCAGATGCTCAGGGACATCGCCGTGGCCGACCCCCAGTGGAGCATCTGCCTGCTGCGCTATTTCAACCCCATCGGCGCCCATGAGAGCGGCCTGA
This sequence comes from Clostridia bacterium, assembly GCA_017466495.1. Taxonomy (GTDB): domain Bacteria; phylum Bacillota; class Clostridia; order Oscillospirales; family CAG-272; genus SIG693. Next base: position 8,967 of record JAFTUB010000108.1, on the reverse strand, counting down.
TCGGCGAGGATCCCTGCGGTATTCCCAACAATCTTCTGCCCTATATCGTCAAGGTGTCGGCGGGCAAGCTGGAGAAGCTGAACGTGTTCGGCAACGATTACGACACCCACGACGGCACCGGCGTGCGGGACTACATCCACGTGGTGGATCTTGCCCGTGCACATCTGAAGGCGCTGGCATTGGCCGAGACCAAGTGCGGTGTGGACTACTTCAATGTGGGCACCGGTGTGGGCTATTCGGTGCTGGATATTGTCCATGCATATGAGGCGGCCACCGGCCGTCCCGTGCCTTATCAGATCGTAGGCCGCCGTCCCGGGGACATTGCCGTCTGCTACGCCGATCCTGCCAAGGCTGCGGCAGAGTTGGGCTGGCGCGCGGAATACGGCATTGATGAGATGTGCCGTGACGCCGCCAACTGGCAGGCGAAGAATCCCGACGGCTATCCCGACGCGTAAATCCGAATTTGGGGGATCGAGATAATGGTACAGAAAACTGTGTTCGGCCGCATGGATGACGGCCGTGAGGTCGAGGCCTATACCCTTGCCAACACGGCGGGGATGCAGGTAAAGATTACCACCTACGGCGGGGCGCTGATGCAGATCATTGTCCCCGACCGTGAGGGCAAGCCGGCAGATGTGATCTGCGGCTATGACAGTTTGGAGGATTATTGCCGCGCCGACGGCTATCAGGGCGCTCTGATCGGGCGCTGGGGCAACCGCATTGCAGGGGCTCGCTTTACCCTGGACGGCACCGAGTACTGCGTGGGTGCCAACGAAAACGGCAAGAACCTTCTCCACGGCGGCTTCCACGGTTTCAATGAGAAGCTGTGGAAGGCCGAGGCGGGGGAGGATTCTCTCACCTTGCGCACCTACTCCCCCCACGGGGAAGAGGGATTTCCCGGGAATCTTGCGGTGACGGTGACCTATACCCTCACTGAGGACAATCGGCTGATGCTGGACTATCGCGCTGAGACAGACCGCAAGACGGTGATCAATCTCACCAATCATGCGTATTTCAATCTCGGCGGCTATGCCTCCGGACCGATTTTCGATCATACCCTTTGGCTGGATGCGGACAGCTACCTGGAAACCGATGCTGCCCTGATCCCCACGGGACGGCTTGTTCCGGTGGAGGGGACGCCTTTTGATTTCCGTACCTCAAAGGCCATCGGCCGGGACATCGGTGCGGACAATCGGGATCTGCAGTACGGCGGCGGGTATGACCATTGCTTCAACCTGACGGGGGGCGCATTGGACGAGCCCATCCTTCGGGGTGAGCTTTACGATCCCCACAGCGGCCGGGTGATGCAGATTTTCACCGACCGTCCCTGTATTCAGCTCTATACCGGCAACGTGATGACCGAGCCGGTTCCCTTCAAGGGCGGGTATCCCCAGCAGAAGCATCATGCCGTCTGCCTGGAGACCCAATCCATGCCCGACAGTATGCATCATCCCCTTTTCACCGACGGGACGCTGGCTCCGGGGGAGGTATTCACTTCCCGCACCGTCTACGCTTTCTCGGTTCGATGAAGGAGAAGCTTCGGGCGCTTGGTCGGTGGATCGACCGCTGGCAGAAGCCCATCCTCTTTTTTGCGGTGTTCGGGGCGATCTTCTTTCGCTACACCGTGTGGGATGGGGGGTATTTCTGGCAGCTGGATGACTATATCCAGTATATCAATTTCCCCAGCTGTCCCGATTACGGTGCGCTGCTGATGGAACAGGGGCTGCTGGTCTCTCGCCCCCTGGCCGCCCTCACCGATCTGTATTTTTGGAGCCGATTCAGCGGGTGCATGACGGTGTGCGTCTTCCTGCTGTCTGCCCTTTATGCCGGATCGGCTATGCTGTGGCAGAGTACGCTCCGCCGCCGGTTCGGCACGGGCCGGATGTTTCTCATTCTCTACACCCTCATGCCTTTCGGCATCGAGGGCACCTATTGGGTGTCGGCCTCCACGCGGCTCATCTGCGGGATGTTTTGGGGCTCGCTCTCCTTGTGGTTCCTCTGCCGCTTTGCGGAGGAGAAGCGGCCGCTCTTCGCTGTGCTGTATTTTCCCACCCTCTTGCTGGCCTACGGGTATTACGAGCAGAGCCTGGTGCTGGCGGCAGCGGCTTCGCTTCTGCTGATGCTGGATTTCCTGTTCCAGGGCAATCGGCGTGGGCTTCTCGCCCTGTGGACCTTTGGGGCGGCCGGGGTGTATTTCCTTGTTACCTCCCTCTTTGCCGGTGCCGGGGCGATTTCAGGACGCATGGTACTTGCCCTCCCGGACAACCCCTGGTATTTCAGGGTATTTCTGCCCGAAGTATGTGGGCAGGTGTTGGAGGCTTTCTTCGGTGCAGGTGCCGCCATCACCTTCGGCGGCTTTGGCCGGGGAATACAGATGCTCTTTTCCCAGGGGAAGTGGCTGTGGCTCTTGGGGTGCCTTGCTTTTGCGGTTCTGTTGAGTTGGCTCATCGCAAAAGAGAAGACGGTTGCCCTGCCGCCCGCACAAGCCGAGGGAGAAGAGGGAAAAGCCCCGGGGCGGCGGATTCTGTGGGCCTACGTGTTCGGCTTGCTTCTGACCCTGGCACCCATCAGCATCTTTTTCTTCATTGCCAATCCCTTTTTCTCCATGCGGAACACAGTTCCTTCCTTTGTGGGACTGGCATTCCTCATTGACCTCACTCTCCGTCTGCTTTTGCGGCGACAGGTGAAACTGCGGGCCCTGCTGTGCGGCTTGACGGTGTGCCTGTTCTGCGTGGCATCGGTGTCCGAGATGTACGATTATCGGGCGACCTACCGCAATGACCGTGCGGTGGTTGAGGCGGTGGTGGCGAAGATGCAGGCGGAGGAAGAGCCGCTGAAGGGCAAGCGAGTTGCCCTGATCGGGTGCAATGCCACCTTCCTGCAGGAGCAGAATTATTACTTCAACGGGCATATTGTGGGCGTTACCGCGGGAGAATGGAGTCTTTACGGTGCCATGGCTGCCTGCTATGGCGGGACCGTCCCCTGTGATGTGATCCCCATGTCCACCAACGAGTCCTTCCTGTACAGCCCATGGGAAACCCCCACCAAAAAGCTGGATGGCTTCGATGTCTTTTGGCATTGGGACCACCTGAACCGCTGTGTGCGGGAGCTGTCCGCAGAGCCGGACGGGGCAGGGGGCTATCGGCTGGTCTTTGCCGACGACGGCAGCTTTTTTGCCCGCATATGGGAAGAGCCTTGGACGGACGGAACCTGCTACGGCTATATTCGGTTTACCGAAACATAAAGAGACGGACTTCCGCCAACGCGGAAGTCCGTTCTCTGTTCGATTTCGGTGAAATGGGTCAGTTCAGCCCCAACATCCGGCGGAAGGCCCACATGGAGGTGTCCCGCGCCACCAGATGGCGAGGAATATTCATTGTCCCGAAGCCGGTTTTGTACCGGGGATTATCGGTGGTGTAGGCGAAGGACACATATTCGCGGCAGGCATCCATCACCGCTGCGGTGTATTTCCCGTAGGGATAAGCCATGGCGGTGGGGGCATAGCCCACCAATGCGATAAAGTCGGCAACGCTCCGCGCCATGTCGGCGTGGAGAGCCGCGGAATCAAGGGTAGTCAGATCGTTGTGGGCGGCGGTGTGCAGGCCGAAACGGACACGGCCGCTGTCCCGCAGGAGGATAATCTCCTCTGCCGTGAGATAACCCGGCTGGCCGATCATGTCGGTGATGAGGAAGATGGTGGCGCAAGCGTCGTACTGTTCCAGCAGAGGGAGCAGATTGCTGTAATTGTCGGAATAGCCGTCATCCAGGGTAATGACCACGGTGCGGTCGGGCTGCAGGGCGTACTCATCGGCAAAAAGATAGCGGAAGCCTGCGGCATTGATGGCCGCCAGGTGAGCGGCAAAATCAGCAGGACGGACAAAGAGGTATTCGTACTTGCTGTAAGGCTCGTCCAGGATGAGATGGTACATGAATACCTGTGGCGCGATGGTGGCCGGTATGGGTGCTTCGGTTTGGGCCGGCGCTTCGGTTGTGACGGGGGCTTCGGTTGTGGCGGGTGCTTCGGTTGTGGCGGGCGCTTCGGTTGTGGCGGGCGCTTCGGTTGTGGCGGGCGCCTCGGTTGTAGCGGGTGCTTCGGTTGTGGCGGGCGCCTCTGTTGTAGCCGGCGCCTCGGTTGTAGCGGGTGCTTCGGTTGTGGCGGGTGCTTCGGTTGTGGTGGGCAGGCTTTCCGGCGGTTTCTTTTGCGGAATACCCTGACAGGCCGGGAGAAGAATCAGCAGCGAAAGCACGCAGGCAAGCCATCGTTTGGGGATGTGTTTCACGGATACACTTCCTTTCTGCTTTAATAAGACGGAAAAAAAGGGAAAATGTTCCCGATTCCTGCCACTTTTTGCGAAAAATACCCGCACCTTCACGCAGTTTTCATATTTCTGACAACAATTTTACACAGTTTTGTGATATAATTTTCTATAGTTCGGCGATGCTGCCGATTTTCGGTGTAAGGAGGAAAATTTTTGTGATCGAAGTCAAAAATCTCACCAAACGGTACGGTGATCACCTTGCGGTGAAGGGGATCAGCTTCACGGTGGAGGAAGGGCATATTTATGGCTTCCTCGGCCCCAACGGCGCGGGAAAATCCACCACCATGAATATCATCACCGGCTGTCTGGCAGCCACCTCGGGAAGCGTGACGGTGGATGGCCACGACATCTATGATGAGCCCCTTGAGGCAAAGCGCTGCGTGGGCTATCTCCCCGAGCAGCCCCCCCTCTATTTCGACATGACTCCCTTTGAATATCTCATGTTCGTGGCAGAGGCAAAGGGGATTGAATATGACAAGGCTCTGCGTCAGACCCGGGAAATCATCGAGATGACCCGCCTCGGCGACCATCAGAATCGCCTGATCCGCAATCTTTCCAAGGGTTACCGCCAGCGCGTGGGCATTGCCCAGGCCATGCTGGGGGACCCCCGGGTGATTATTCTGGACGAGCCTACCGTCGGCCTTGACCCCAAGCAGATCCTGGAGATCCGCGACCTCATCCGCGAGCTGGGCCGGGAGAAGACCGTTATTCTCTCCAGCCACATCATGCAGGAGGTGCAGGCGGTCTGTGACCGCGTGATGATCATCTCCCAGGGCGTGTTGGTGGCCAGTGCTGACATTAACGATCTCGAGTCGCTGATCAGCCGAAACAGTAAGCTTTGCCTGTCGGTGCGCTGCGATGAGGCCACTGCCGATGAAGTGCTCGGTTCTATTGAAGGAATCGAGTCGGCAGAGATTCACCCCGGCAAGCAGGAGGGTGTGCTGGATATCACCCTGTCCGTTCTGCGGGATGTTGATCCCCGGGACGACATCTTCTTTGCCATGGCTGACCGCCGCTGTCCCATCATTGCCATGCAGTATGAGGAATCCAAGCTGGAGGACATCTTCCTCCGTCTCACCGAAGCAGATGCCGCCGCTCCCGCCGTCGAAGCGGAGGAGGACGTGCAGAGTGCCGCTACAGACGAAGGAGAAGCCGAGTATACATCTCAGTTCTCCACCGCGGCATACCGCGTGGAAGAGGAAAACGAAGAAGGGAAGGAGGAATAAACCGTGTCTGCCATCTTCAAAAAGGAGTTCAAATCCTACTTTATCAATATGTCTGGCTATGTGTTTATGGCCTTCCTGCTGCTGTTTGCGGGAATTTACGTGACGGCGGTGAACCTCAAGGGGGGATACGCTGCCTTTGAGATCACCCTCAGCAGCATGAGCATGGTCTTTCTCTTTGTCATTCCGATCCTGACCATGCGCTCCATTGCCGAGGAGCGGCACTCCCGCACCGACCAGCTGCTGTACGCGCTGCCCCTGCGGGTGTCGGATATCGTGCTGGGCAAATTCTTTGCCATGCTGGCGGTTCTGCTGATCCCGATCGCGGTGATGAGCATCTACCCTCTCATCCTGTCCATGTTCGGCACGGTGAATTTCGCCGCAAGCTACGGCGCACTGCTGGCCTTCTTCCTTCTGGGCGGCGCACTGATCGCCATCTGTATGTTCATGTCGGCTCTCACCGAGAGTCAGATCATCGCCGCTGTGCTTTCCTTCGGCGTGCTCCTGGCCGCCTACCTCATGAGCGGTATCGCTACCCTCATCCCCACCACCGCCATGGCATCCTTCCTGTGTCTGATTGTGGTATCCCTTCTGCTGGCCGCCGCGGTATGGGGCCTGACCCGCAATCCCGTCATTGCCATCATTGCCGCCGCTGTGTGTATTCTTCCCCTGTCGGCCCTCTATTATTTCCGCGCCGAGCTGTTTGTGGGCCTGTTCCAGAAAATTCTGGATGTGGTTTCGCTTTTCACCCGCTTTGAGAACTTCATCTACGGCATTTTTGACGTGGGTGCAATCGTATACTATCTGTCCGTGACCGTTTTCTTCCTCTTCCTCACTGCCCAGTCGGTGGAGAAGAGACGCTGGAGCTGAGGGAGGTGCTGAAATGAATCAAGAAAAGAAACCGATCTTCAACCGCCAGGCCAAGGCCGGCACCTATACCGCTGTCATTACCCTGGTCCTGCTGGCTGTTCTGGTGGTGGTGAACCTGCTGGTCAGCGCACTGCCCAGCCAGTATACCGTCATCGACACCAGCTCCCTTGACCTTTACACCCTCAGCGAAACCACCGAGATGTCGGTGGGGCTGATCGACGAGCCCATTACCATTTACTATATTGCCATTCCTGCCAATGAGGATTTTCAGCTTTTGACCTTTGTGGAGCGCTATGCTTCCCTGAGCAAGAATATCACCCTCAAGAAAGTGGATCCCACCGTAAATCCCACCTTTACCGCCCAGTACACCGATGCGGAGCTGAGTGAAAACAGTCTGATCATTGAGAGCGCACGGCGGTACAAGGTCATCGATTACACTGAGATCTATCCGGTGGAGGTTGATGATCCCTATACTTATATGATGACGGGCGGCGCCGGCGGCTACAGCTACTCCTTTGCGGGTGAGAATGTCATTACCGGTGCGCTGGATTTTGTCACCACCGACAAGCTGCCCACCATCTACACCCTCATGGGTCACGGTGAGACCAACCTCACGGACAACCTGACCAAGCAGCTGCAGGATGCCAACCTCGCGGTGGAATCCCTGAGCCTGCTGACCATGGATGCCGTCCCCGAGGATGCCGACTGCATCATGATTTATGCTCCCACCTCGGACATCAGTGCCCACGAGAAGGAGCTGCTCACCGCTTACATGGAAGCAGGCGGGCATATGATGCTGCTCACCGAGTTCAACTATGATTCCCGGCTCACCCCCAACCTGGCCGCGTTGACCTCCCATTACGGAATCACCGGTGAGACCGGCGTGGTGATGGAGGGGAACAATCGCGCCTACTACCAGGTGCCCTATTACATCATTCCCCAGGTGGGAACCCACGAGATCACCGCTGAGCTGGCACAGAGCAGCTACGCCTTTATGCTCTTCGCCCACGGGCTGCAGGTGCAGGAGAATCTTCCCAGCGGCCTGACGGTGACACCTCTTCTCTATACCACCGAGTCTGCCTTCATCTCTCCCGTGCAGAACGGCCAGGCCTCTACCGTGAAGGGGGAGGGCGTGGAGTCCCGCAGCTACGGGCTCGCCGTTGCCGCTGAGGAAGCGGCGGAAGGCGGCACTGCCAAGCTGGTGTGGATCTCTGCCGCACAGATGCTCTCCGATAAGGCAAACCAGATGGTCTCCGGCGGCAACTATGCCTACGTGCAGTCCATGCTGGACTGGATGTGCGAGCGTGAGCAGGTGGTAAGCCTGCCTGCTATCGTGCTGGAGGATCCCGTGCTGATGGTCAATGACGGCGCGGCCAATACCCTGGCCGTAATCCTGACCGCGGTGCTTCCTCTTGCTATCGCAGCCGGCGGCTTCCTCTACTGGATGAGAAGGAGACGCAGATAATGGCAAAGAAATCCAAACGCAAGGGCATCGGCCTGATTGCGCTGCTGGCGGTGCTTGTGATCCTTTGCGGGCTGTATTTTGTGGTGAGTCGGCTCGACCTTGATGGGAATGATGCCGACACCATTCCCGCAGCAACCACCGCCGCGGTGTTCGCGGCCGATGCCAAGACCTTCTCGGCCATCAGCTACCTGTGTGACGGAGAGACCCTTTCCTTCACCCTGGAGAACGGCAGCTGGCGATGGGAAGGAAATCCCTCCCTGTCCCTGGATGCCGAAGCCTTCACCGCCATGATCGGCGCTCTGGAATCAGTAACTTCCTCGGTGAAGATCGACTCCCCCGACACTGAGAAGCTGGCCGAGTTCGGGCTGGATGCGCCCCGCCAGCAGGTGACCTTCACCGATAAAATGGGGACGCACACCCTGCTCATCGGCGGCTACAACAGCTTTAACCGCAGCTATTACGCCGCACGGAACAACACTGATACGGTGTATATGATTGACGGCACGGTGGCCGGAGCCTTCGGAATGCCCATCACCGATCTGGTGCTTTACGACACCCTTCCTCTGATCGTGGAGAGTGAGATCTCGGCCATGACCGTAACCCGCGGCGGTGACCGCCTGACCTACACCTTCCACGGCGCAGAAAGCGAAGACGGATTCTTCTGGCGCGCGGCACAGGGAGATAACCCCCCCAAGGCCATCTCGGTGGAGGCGGGAGAAGAACTGTCCTCCATGGTGTCCTACCTGGAGTTTACCGATTGCGTTTCCCTTGACCGGGGAGCCGATGCCGCAAAATACGGCCTGGACGCACCGGCCAAGATGACCATTGCCTATCGTACCCTGGTGCAGACCACCGATTCTGCCGGCAACACCGTCAGCACCGAGGTGGATAAGACCCTGACCCTGCTGCTGGGGGATGTGGATCCCGAGAGTGGCTGCTATTACGCCACCCTCCCCGAATCCGGGTTGATCTACCTGCTCACCTCTGCAGTATCCCCCGCGCTGATGGAACCCTCCGCCGATCTGCCTTACACACAAAGTTAATCAAAAAACCGACCTCTGTACCAATCAAACCGGATTGGCACAAAGGT
>JAFTUB010000107.1 GCA_017466495.1 Clostridia bacterium | reverse complement strand
TGGCAGTATATAACTCTAAGACGAAACACAGCACAAAAAAAGTTCGACTTATATGGGAAAATTGATTTCACCACAGGCGAGTTTACCCCTGCCGTGATCGAGGAATAATCTCCCCGGGGCTTTGCCCCGTACCCCACCAAAGGGCCTTTTTCGAGAAAAAGGCCCTTTGGAATCCGCAAAAAGCTTTCACAAAAAAAGGATGCCGCACCGGTGTGCGGCATCCTTTTTGGAGTTATTGATTGCTCGCTTTTCGTTTGTCCTTGATGTACCAGGGCAGGTAGGCCAGGACAAAGAGAACGGTGATCACCGCAGCCATGACCAAAAGCCGCAGGGCGAAATTGGGCGGCAGAATGTCCAGGATGGAGGGGGTATCCTCGGGACGGGCCATAAAGAGGTAGTTTGCCCCCGGGCCCACGATTTGGTTGGCAAAATAGGCAATCAGCGCGAGAAGGGCGAGTCCGCCGTAAGCCTTGACAAAGGACATTTTGTTCGGACGCATTTTGTGCACGAACATCATATAGAAAACGGCGACATATCCCACCAGGTGTTCCAGCCAGAACTGATAGTAACGGAATCTGGTCGGACCGGTGAAGGTGATGACCGTGGGGGTGATCAGAGCAAAGATCGAGCCGCTGAATACCCAAAAATAACAGAGGTCAAACAGGGTCTGCGATTTGCCGATGACCATATAGCTGGCGAATATGGCCACCCAACCGCACACCGAGATAGGCAGGTGATCCACGGGATTGGGGGAAAGGGAGGGCATGGCGATCAGCCGCCAGTAGTAGGACATATCGCTGATGATCAGGGTGAACGCAAGGATATAGCGAAAAACCTTCTCATGCTTCATCTCCCGGATCTCATTCCGGAAGCGATAGAGGACGAATAGCAGGATAATGGTCAGGATAATCGGCAGAAAGTGAGCCCATGTGAAATTGACAAATTCCACTTCTTCACCTTTCCCGAAGAAGTAATCTAAAAATGCAGCCATTTTTGTCCTCCTGTTTTCCGTTTCTGACATTATACCACATTCTTCGATCGCTGACAAGGGAATTCACGAAAACAGGGAGAACCGCGCCGATTGGCGCGGTTCTCCCTGTTTTTGTCGGTGCGGCGTTTGCCCGGACCGGTCCGATCACCCGCAATGGGTTCCGTCGCAGTCAGCGCAGGATGAGCAGTCATTGCACTCCCCGCTGCTCTCGCCGCCTTCGGCGGTGTCAGCCACCTGAAGCATAATGGCACACTCCATGCGTTTTTTAAAGAGCTCACAGCCGTACCGGTAGGTCCCGGTGATGGATCCGGTGGCATGGTAGGCGTTGGCGGCACATCCGCCGGCACACCAGAGCCGTGCCCAGCAGTCGGCGCACTCGGGCTTGGCGTAGACATTGCATTTTCTGAACTCATCCCGCAGGGCATCGTTCTTCACGCCGTCCCAGATATTTCCCATGCAGAAGCGTTCATCGCCCACAAACTGATGGCAGGGATAAAGGTCACCCCAGGGGGTAACGGCGAAATACTCGCTGCCCGAGCCGCAGCCTGCCACCCGCTTATAGATGCAGGGACCGTGGGTCAGGTCGATCATGTAGTGATAGAAGGTGAAGGGACGGCCCTCCGCCTTACGGCGAAGCATTTCCTTGGCCAGGATCTCATACTGCTCGAACAGGATGGGCAAATCCTCCTCGGTGAGGGCGCTGGGATCGCTGGGTGCGCAAACCACCGGTTCCATGCTCAGCTGATCAAAGCCGAGGTCGGCCATGTGGAAGATATCGTTGGTAAAATCGGTGTTGTGGTGGGTAAAGGTGCCGCGCATATAGTAACCTTCCCCGCCCCGGCTTTCCACAAAGCGCTTGAACTTGGGGACGATGTTGGCATAGCTGCCCTTCCCCGCATAATCGACACGGAAGCGGTCATGCACCTCGGGGCGGCCGTCCAGGGACAGCACTACGTTGTGCATCTCCCGGTTGCAGAACTCGATGACATCGTCATCGATGAGCACGCCGTTGGTGGTGAGGGTGAAGCGGAAGTTCTTCCCTGCCGCCTCCTCGATGGAACGGGCGTATTCCACCAGGCGCTTAACCACATCCCAGTTCATCAGAGGCTCGCCGCCGAAGAAGTCCACCTCAAGATTGCGGCGTCCCTCCGAATGCTCCACTAAGAAATCCAGGGCCCGCTTACCGGTCTCGAAAGACATGAGGGCACGGTCCCCGTGGTACTTGCCCTGGCTGGCAAAGCAGTAGGAACAGTTGAGGTTGCAGGTGTGAGCAATGTGCAGGCAGAGCGCCTTGATGCAGGTGTTGTTCACCTTGAGGTTAACCGCCGCATCCCGGAAGCTGTCGTCCGAGAAAAGCTTTCCCGCATCCCGCAGGGCGGTGATGTCCTCGTAGCACTCAGCAAGCTCGGCTTCGTTGACATCTTCCAGATGGCCGTACTTTTCCATCATGGCAGCAATCAGCTCGTCACGGGGGGTATCGGCATAGGCGGCGATCATGTCATAGGCCACCTCGTCCACCACATGGACCGAGCCGCTGTTGACATCCAGAACAATATTGTATCCGTTCAGTTTATATTGGTGAATCATAATTTACTCCGTTGAACTTTCTCTTGTGATGTATGCAGAAAAATACCGCCCGTGGGGGGCGGTATTTCTTCGCCGAAGCTTACTTCTTGGCGTTCTTGTTCTCGCACTTCTGGTTGGCAACACCGCAGGAGGTCTTGCAAGCAGACTGGCAGGAGGTCTGGCACTCACCGCAGCCGCCGTTCTTTACGCTCTTTGCGAGGTCACGGGTGTTGATGGTCTGAATTCTCTTCATGATGTAAACCCTCTTTCGAGATGGAATATGGATAGTTTATTATACCATGCCATATGGAGATTGTCAAGGCAATGCGGAGAATTTTCCGAATTTATTCGGCAAAGTTCCGGGCGATACCGCACCGCGCCAAAATATTTTTCCCAAAAACGCTTGACAAGTCCACGGGATTGTGCTATGATAAACCACGGGTAGCGTGCTATCACGCTAAAGTCCGTCCGCCGAAAGGGAACAAAGAAAATGGAACACATGCGCTCCGCATACTTTTTCTTTTTCTTTAGCTTTGCGTTTTATTTTCGCAAGGCTTTTTGCCGTTCCACTGCCGAGGCATGAGATAACGGGCTGACCCGTCACTTCATACACACAAGCCGCAGTGAAACGACACTGCGGCTTTTCTGTTCGCAGTACCGGTCAGCGGTCAATTACAGGAGGAAAACACCATGATTGCAAAACTCGTCAAAAATCCCAACGCCGCGAAAGTCGATGAACTGCTTGCCCGTCTCTCCGAAATGGGCGTCAAGGGCCAGCTGATCCAGGGCGGTGCCGCCATGGTCATCGCCATCATCGGCGACACCACCAAGGTCGACCAGGATTTTCTGCACGCACAGGATATTATTGAAGACGTCACCCGCATCCAGGAGCCCTACAAGCTGGCCTGCCGCAAGATCCATCCCACCGACACCGTGGTCACCGTGGGCGGCACTGCCAAGATCGGCGGCGACAACTTTGCCATGAGCGCCGGCCCCTGCTCAGTGGAATCGAGGGAGCAGCTCTGCACCATCGCCGAGTCGGTAAAGGCTTCGGGTGCCACCGTTCTGCGCGGCGGTGCCTTCAAGCCCCGCACCTCCCCCTATGCGTTCCAGGGGATGCGGGACGCAGGCATTGATCTGCTGGTGGAGGCCAAGCGTCAGACCGGTCTGCCCATCGTCACCGAGATCATGGATATCTCCCAGCTTCCCCTCTTCGACGAGGTGGATATGATCCAGGTGGGCGCACGGAATATGCAGAACTTCGAGCTGCTCAAGGAGCTTGGCCGCCTGCGCCGCCCCATCCTTCTCAAGCGGGGTCTGTGCGCGACGCTGGACGAGCTGCTGATGTCGGCCGAGTACATCATGGCCGGCGGCAATACTCAGGTTGTTCTCTGTGAGCGGGGCATCCGCACCTTCGAGACCGCCACCCGCAACACCCTGGATCTCTCCTGCGTCCCCGTGCTCAAGCAGCGCACCCACCTGCCCGTCATCATCGATCCCTCCCATGCCACCGGCAAATCCGCCTATGTGGCCCCCCTTGCTTTGGCTGCAGCCGCCATCGGTGCCGACGGCCTGATCATCGAGGTACACAACAACCCCGCCTGTGCCGTCTGCGACGGTCCCCAGTCCCTGACACCCGCCGCCTTCGACCCCCTGGCAGGACAGATCCGCGCCATCCTGCCCTCGGCATACCGGTACTGATTCACACAATGGAATAGAAGGATAGATCTGTTATGCACGATGTTCTCATATCCCAAGGCCTGCTGGCACAGGCAGGCCAGCGACTGGCTGAATGCATCAAGCCCTGCCGCACCATGGTGGTGACCGATGAAAATGTTGCACCCCTTTACGCCGACACGGTGATGGAAAGCCTGCGGGAAGCAGGATTTTCTCCCGTGCTCACGGTTCTCCCCGCCGGGGAGACCACCAAATGCGGTGCCCAATATATTGCCCTGCTGGAGACCATGGCCGAAGCGGAGCTGACCCGCTCCGATCTGGTGGTGGC
>JAFTUB010000106.1 GCA_017466495.1 Clostridia bacterium | reverse complement strand
CTTTGTGCGAGGGGATCGGCCCTTGCTTTTTGCCTGTGCCTGCTGCAGCATGGCAGTTCTGCTCGTGCTGATGTGTCGGGACGCCGAGATTGAGCATGAGCTGCTTGGCAAAATCCGGGATAACGCGGTGGCATTCCTGGTGCTGCCTCAGTGGGGATGGACCCGTGTGCTGAAGGAAAATACCCAGGGCGTGGTCGCCGGATGGTATGCTCTCATTGGCAGTATTGCCTTTTTCGCCGCCCGTGCGGTGCGGAAATAAACTGACAGTCAAATCAGAGGTGCTTCGGCACCTCTTTTTCTTTCTTCAGTATACCATAAAAACGGCCCGCTGTCCATAGCGGGCGGGGAAAAAACATTGCGCACTGGGGATTTTTCACTGTGAACAACCTAGGCTTTTCTGAATAAGAGGCGAGAGCCCGCGGCAATACTTTCTTTGCAAGTACACTGGAAAAAGAAAGTGAGCGCGGGAGAATGTATCATAACAAAGTTGAGATCTGCGGGGTGAACACCGCAAAGCTGAAAACCCTCACCGATGAGGAAAAACGCCGCCTGCTGGCACGGGCCAAGGAAGGGGACAGTGAAGCGCGCCAGGAGCTGATCGACGGCACTCTCCGCCTTGTGCTGAGCATTATCCAGCGCTTCACTGGCCGACGGGAAAATCTGGACGATCTATTTCAGGTGGGATGCATCGGCCTGATCAAAGCGGTGGACAATTTCAACCTGGAGCTGGATGTGAAGTTCTCCACCTATGCCGTTCCCATGATCATCGGGGAGGTGCGCCGCTATCTGCGGGACAATAACGCCATCCGTGTCAGCCGGTCGGTGCGGGATCTGGCCTACCGCGCCTTGCAGGTGCGGGAGCAGATGACCAAGGCCAGAGGAAACGAGCCCGGTGTAGACGAGATCGCGGCCGAGCTGGGGGAAAAGAAAGAGAACGTGGTGCGTGCGCTGGAGGCTATCGTGGAGCCCATTTCCCTCTACGAACCGGTGTACAGCGACAGCGGGGACTCCATCTATGTGATGGACCAGCTCAGCGATGACAAAAACACCGATGAAGCCTGGCTGGAGGATATCGCCCTGCGGGATGCCATGAAGCGGCTCAGTGAACGGGAGCGTAAGATCATCAATCTTCGCTTCTACCGGGGAAAGACGCAAATGGAGATCGCCACCGAGATCGGCATCTCTCAGGCCCAGGTGTCCCGCTTGGAGAAGGGGGCTCTGGAGCGAATCAAGAAGCAGATTTGAATTGCGCAAAAGCACTTGCAATTTGCGGGAGATTATGATATACTATGGGGGCGGATAGCCGCCCCCATCTCTTTGCCTGCATAGTTAAATGGATATAATAGCCCCCTCCTAAGGGGTAGTTACAGGTTCGATTCCTGTTGCGGGTGCCATAAACCGGCATTCTGCCGTCCGGCAGGGTGCCGGTTTATTTATTGCTCTTTCATCCTATACACAAAAAGCTTGGAGAGGACACCAAAAATGTATAAATCCAAAATGATGATTGTGATGCGCCGGGATTTGAAAATGCGTAAAGGGAAGATTGCGGCGCAAGCCGGACACGCTTGTATTGATGCTGTTCTGATGGCGTTGAACAGGGAAGGACGTCTGGGCGATCTGGAAATGACCTCCGGCGGAATGGAGTTGAAGCTCACGGAAAAGCCCGCCTCTCCGTTATCCGATTGGTTTATGCACGGCTGTGCAAAAATTTGCGTGTATGTGGATTCTGAGGATGCCTTGTTGGATATCGCGCAAAAGGCGGGGGAAAGGGGAATTATTGCTTCTGTGATTACCGACGCGGGAATGACGGAATTTCACGGAATTCCAACGAAGACTTGTCTTGCATTGGAGCCCCTGCCTGCCGAAGTTGCAGATGAATTGACCGGGAGTTTGCCGCTATATTGACTCCAAAAATCCGATTGCTCGAAGGAAATAAAAAAAGTCCGATGCACTCGCATCAGACTTTTTTCATTTTTCTCTTGACAAAACCGCAAAAATATAATAAAATAACAATCGATATATAACGAATGATATTCAAAGGAGGAACCTATGCCGCCCAAAGTAAAAATCACAAAGCAGAATATTATCGATACCGCCCTGACGCTTATCCGAGCAGGGGGCGAGTCGGCGCTCAATGCAAGAGGGATCGCCGCCGCGCTGAACTGCTCCACACAGCCGATCTTCTCCAATTTTTCCACCATGGATGCGCTTCAGGAGGCGGTGATGGCCGCTGCATACGAGCGTTACCTAGCGTTTCTGCAGCGTGAAGTTGAGGAGGGAAAATATCCCCAATACAAGGCCATGGGCATGGCTTATATTCGCTTCGCAAAAGAAGAAAAGGAGCTTTTCCGCCTGCTCTTTATGTGCGACCGAGGAGGGAAGGACCTGGTGCCCACTGCGGACTTCAGCGCATCGGTGGAGATCATCATGCAGGCGAACGGAATCTCTCGGGAGACGGCAGAACTGATGCATCTGGAAATGTGGACCTGCGTCCACGGAATCGCGACCATGCTGGCGACTTCATTTTTTTCACCCGATTGGGCGCTGATCAGCCGGATGCTTACCGATACTTATCAAGGGCTTCGGGCAAAGCACACATCAAAGGAGGGCGAACAATGACCGCCATTCGAATCGAAGGACTCACCAAACAGTACAGGGATGTCACCGCTGTGGATAATCTTTCTCTGTGCGTAGAAGAGGGAGAGCTGCTGGCGCTCCTTGGCGTCAACGGTGCAGGAAAGACCACCACCGTGAAAATGCTCTCCTGCCTCACCGCGCCCACCGCAGGAGATACCCTTCTGTTCGACAAAAGCATCTGTCGGGATGCCGCCGCAGTCAAATCCATGATTGCGGTTTCTCCTCAGGAAACCGCCGTTGCCCCCGGCCTTACGGTGCGGGAAAACCTTGCGCTCATGTGCGGTGTCCACGGCTTCTCTCATGAGCGGCAGGAGGCAAAGATCCGCGAGCTGGCAGAGCGTTTGGGGCTGGACAGCGTCATCGGCAGGAAAGCGGGGAAGCTGTCGGGGGGCTGGCAGAGAAGGCTCAGCATCGCCATGGCCCTGATCAGCGAGCCGCGGATCCTCTTTCTTGACGAGCCTACCCTTGGCCTTGACGTGCTGGCCAGAAGTGACCTTTGGGATATCATCCGCGCCTTGAAGGGGAGCGTCACCGTCATTCTGACCACCCACTATATGGAGGAGGCAGAGGCGCTTTCCGACCGTATCGCGATTATGAAAGCGGGAAGACTCGTCGCCTGTGACACCGCCGATACACTGAAGAGGGCGGCGGGGACCGACAGCTTCGAGCAGGCCTTTATCCGTATTGTAAAGGGGGTGCAGGCATGAGGATGCTGACATTTGCGGGACGGAACACAAAGGAAATTCTGCGGGATCCCCTTAACCTCTGCTTTGGTTTGGGCTTTCCGCTGGTTCTGATCCTGCTGTTGAGTGCCATCCAGGCCAATATTCCCGTGGAGCTGTTTGCCATCGGACATCTCACCCCCGGCATTACGGTGTTTGGCCTTTCTTTTATGACCCTCTTTTCTGCCACGCTGATCGCCCGTGACATAGGGAGTGCCCTCCTCCAGCGTCTCTATACCACCCCGCTGACCCCTTGGGATTTTATCCTGGGCTACACCTTGCCCATCATTCCCATTGCCGTGGCGCAGAGTATGATCTGCTACCTCGCGGCCATTGTCCTGGGGCTTGAGGTGACGGTGAATATTCTTTATGCCATTGCATTTGTAATTCCGGTGTCTGTGCTGTTCATCGCCCTGGGACTGCTCTTCGGCAGCATTCTCACCGATAAACAGGTTGGGGGCATCTGCGGTGCGCTTCTGACCAATCTGTCGGCCTGGCTGTCGGGTACATGGTTTGACCTTGACCTGGTAGGCGGTGCATTCCGAGAGATCGCCTATGCGCTCCCCTTCGTTCACGCCGTGGAAATGGAGCGCGCCGTCCTTGCGGGACGGTTCGCGGATATTTTCCCCCATCTTTGGTGGGTGCTGGGCTATGGGGCAGCAGCCCTTGTCGCCGCGGTACTGCTTTTCCTGCGGCAGATGAAGCGGCAATAAATATTTCCACGAAAGAGAGCGGTGCAGTTTTGCACCGCTCTCTTTGTACAGAGGGGATCAGCGTTGACGTGCCCGGACTTCCTCCAGGCTTACCGCTGTCTTGTGTTCAATGGGCTTCCATTCCACCGGCCGCAGAACCGCTGCCACCGAGATGGGGATATAGGTCATAACAAAGAGGGGGAAGGTGAAGAGGTACCCCAGCTTGCGCAGGGGAGAGGTGTTGATCTTCCCCCATTGGCTGAAGGTGGTCAGCGCTCCCACCGCAAAAAGCCCGAGATAACTGCCGAACACCTCTTCAAGCCCCTGCCACAGCACAGGAAGAATGGGGGCATGGTTGATCAGTGCCGCCGCGAGGGTGGCAAGCCAAAGCAGGATGCTCACAATACCCAGGGCAAAGAGGGGAAGGGTGTTCATGAGCATATCAAAGCAGGAGAAGCCCTGCTTCCCGAAAATTCCCCTCACCAATCTGCCGCCGTATTTGCGCAGGACCTGCAGATATCCCCGCACCCAGCGCATCCGCTGGCGGCAGGATTGGGAGAATCGCACCGGCTGTTCGTCCCAAAGCATAGCCTCGCTGCAGTAACCGATCCGCTCTCCCCGGAGAATGCAGTCGGCGGTGAACTCGGTGTCCTCGGTCAGAAGGAAGAAATTCCAGCCGCCTGCTGCCTCCAGCACTTCGCGGGCAAAGCAGAAACCGGTGCCCGCAACAGAACAACTGCTGCCAACCAGCATCCGGGGATGGTTGAGAAAGCAGGAGTCCCGCAGAAAACAGAGCCCGTAGCCCGCCGAGATCCAGTTGTCGCCGTAGTTTTTGCTGTTGCGGTAGCTGGTGATAATGCGGTAACCGTCCGAGAAGGTGCGGTTCATGGCGGAAAGAAAGTCGGGAGCGAGAAGGTTGTCGGCATCAAATACCATATATCCGTCAAAGGCATCTGCGCCGTACCGGGCATGGATTTCCTCCAGCAGAGCGTTGAGGGCATAGCCCTTGCCCACCCGTACCTTGTCCTGCCGTTCAAACACCACCGCGCCGCCTGCCCGAGCCGCCGCGGCAGTATCATCGGTGCAGTTGTCGGCGATGACGAACACGGTGAAATAATCCGCCGGATAGTCCTGGCCTCGCAGGGTGTCCAGCAGATGGGGAAGAACCGCTTCTTCATTCCGCGCCGCGATCAGGATGGCATAGCGGTGCAGAACAGTGGGGACGTGCGGCTTGTCCCGCCGAATAAAGGGAAGCAGGAGATACACGATCTGATAGGAGAGGCAGAGGCAAAAAAGCAGGCCCACGATGCGGTGAATGGTTTGCATGATTTCCATATCTCACCTCATGCGGCGCCGGCCGCAGCCAATGCACACAGTCCCCGCATCTTACCGCTGTAGCAAAGCTCGGCATCAGGCAGAGCGGCAAAATCGCAGGGATGGAGCAGAGAAGCGTGACGGGGCAGGGAAAGGCACCCGCTTTCCTTGAGCAGTGTGCCCACGAACTGCGAGCAGAAATAATGATTGGAACGGCTGTGCGGGATGGCCAGCAGACAGAAGATCAGCCCCAGCAAATTGTAGTGGTAGTGCTCAGCCCGGGCAATCATGGCATCAAGCTGGCGGCGCAGTGCGGCATAGGCTGCATCGTTCACCGACAAGCGGTAAAGCGCACAGGGCATATCGGGATGCAGGGAGAAAAAGCCGCCGGCCAGATCCTCCTTGACAAGCCCCGCGGGAAGCGGACGGTGGGGATTTCGCCGTCCGAAGCTGTAAAAACGGCACCGGTCTTCGTCCAGACCGATGGAAACATGGGTATAATCCTCAGCGGTGGTCAGCCCGATCAGACGGGAGAGAAATGTCCCGCTGCGGGTGAGAAGTATGTAAATATTGCGCATAATTTGAGATTCCTTTGCGATGTGTTATCCGTGATGGTATCAGTATAGCAAAAGAATCCGACAGTTTGGCAAGATTTTGCTTACAAATTTCTTAACTTTTCCCATTCGGCACAGGATGCGGAAAAGGACATTTTCTGCAGTTTCAGTGCCTTTTTGTTGACAAGTGCCGTGTTTTGTGATAGTATGATTTTGGTACATTCCGTGCTACTTTATAAATTCGGAGGCTATTATGATCGATTTCGGCAAGCGGATCGAATTGCTTACAGACGACTATCTCATTGATAAGACGGAAAACGCAGTGCCGCTGCTCAACCGTCCCGTTCTGCGGGGGAAGGTGCTGGGCTTTGATGCCCCCTGGGAAAACCCCGGCAGTCTTGGCATGACCGTATACGAGGATAACGGCAAAGTCGTGCTTTGCTATCGGGGATACCCCGGCCCCGGAAGTACGGATACCTCCCCGGAGCAAACAGCCTGTATCGCCGTCAGCGAGGACGGCCTCACCTTCACGCGCCCCACGATCGGAACGGTGGAGCGGGATGGCAACTGTGAAAACAATATCCTCCGCATGGATCAGTTCTGCCACAACTTTGGCGTGTTTCTTGATACCAATCCCGCGGCAAAGCCGGAAGAGAAGTACAAGGCTGTCGCGGGACATTACAGCCTTAACGGTTTGTACGTTTTCGGCAGCCCAGATGGCATCAACTGGCATCAGCTGGTCGAGGAGCCTGTCATCACAGAGGGCAGATTTGACTCCATGAATGTGGCCTTTTGGGATAAAAACGCGGGGCTATACCGCTGCTATTCCCGCTTCCTTGAGAACGGCATCCGTGCCATTCAGTCCTGCACTTCTGCAGATTTCCTGCACTGGACGGCACCTGTGCCCAACGTGTACCTCGAGACCATGAACAGCAAGGAGCATTTGTACACCAATGCGGCCAATGTTATCCCGGGCGCGGAGCATATGCTGATCTCCATCCCCATGCGCTACAACGGCGGGCGGGAAAAAGTCACGCCCGAAGCCACGGCGAAGGGGGTATCCGACTGCGTGCTCATGACCTCACGGGACGGTGTGCACTGGAGCAGAAAATTCCGCGAGGCATGGATCGCACCGGGACTTAATCTGCACGAATGGACACACCGCAATTTTATCGCTCTCTCGGGTATCATCCAGCGGGGAGATGATTTCTATCTCTACCTGATGCAGAACTATATGTGGGAGGATGACGGGATCTTCTGCTACAGCCTGCCGCGGTATCGCTTTGCTTCGGTTTATGGGGGGTATGGGGGCGGTTCCTTTACCACCAAGCCTCTGCGTTTTCTCTCCGACACCTTCTACATGAACTACTCCACCGCCGCCTATGGTGACGTGCAGGTGACGGTGCTTTCTGAAGATGGAAGCGTTCTCGGCGAAACGGGAAAAATCTACGGCAACGAACTTTCCCGTTCCTTAACCTTCGACGGGATTGCCGGGAAAACAGGCAGACTCCGCTTTACACTGCGCGATGCCCATGTGTACGCCCTGGGTGGGAAGATGACGAAATAACAAAAT
>JAFTUB010000105.1 GCA_017466495.1 Clostridia bacterium | reverse complement strand
CCGGTCCAGCTCATGGGCATCGTCCACTCCGCGGTACGCACAGCCACCGCAGGAAAGGGGCGCATCACAGGGATCCTCGGTGCGTTATGGGGAGGGCGTGATGATCTCCTCGATTTTGGCAACGCAGTAGTCGCGGTTGCATTTGATGAGGCGGACGGTGAGCTCATCTCCCGTCACGCCGCCCCGAACAAAGGTAACCATGCCGTCGATCTCCCCTACCCCGTTGCCCAGGTTATTGATGGCTCGGACAGTCATGGGATGGCAGGTATTTTTCTGCAATACAGACTCGTTTTTCTTCATAAAATTCCTTTACCTGGCGCGAACCCTTGCCGCGCCCTTTTTCATTCCCGTCTATTTTACCATATTCGGACGCAAAATGCAAAGTAAAAAACACAAAAAACACGGAAATTTCGGAATGTTTTTCCCTTTCTTCTTTTTCCTGCCGAAAATGCAAGTTTTTTGCAAAAAGAATACGTTTTTTTCTTGTCAGAGGGCAAAATTTGTGCTATAATATTGTATATGCGTTTTTTGCATCCGGCCCGAAGGGCCACTCACTTTATTTCACCTACGAACCGAGGAAATGCTATGAAATACCTGATCGTAATTCCCGACGGCATGGCCGACGAAAAAATTGAAGCGCTTGGCAACCGCACTCCCATGGAAGCGGCAAACAAGCCCGCCATTGATGCTCTGGCCCGCGAGGCTGTGGTGGGAACCGTATCCAACGTTCCCGCAGACATGGTGCCTGAGAGCGACACCGCGAACCTGGCGATCCTTTCCTACGATCCCAAGATCTATTCCAAGGGACGTTCCCCCCTGGAAGCGGTAAGCATGGGCCTGGAGATGGCCGAGGATGACACCGCCTACCGCACCAATGTGGTCACCCTCTCGGAGGATGGAGAGTATGAGGACAAGATCATGCTCGACCACAGTGCAGATGAGATCACCACCGAGGAAGCCCATGAGCTGATCCTTGCCCTCGACCGGGAGTTCGGCAGTGACATCCGCCGCTTCCACACCGGTGTCAGCTACCGCCACTGTATGCTGCTCAAGGGCGGAAACGACACCTACAACTTCATGCGCCCCCACGACATCATCGGTCGCCGCATCGGCGACTATCTCCCCCGTGCAGAGGACGGCGGCGCGGAATTCCTTGCCATGATGCGGGATTCCTTCGCACTCCTCAATCACCATCCCATCAACGAAGCGCGCCGCGCCCGCGGCCTCAAGCCAGCCAACTCCGCCTGGTTCTGGAGCCCCGGCCGCAAGCCGCAGCTCCCCAACTTCGCCGAGAAATGGGGACTGAAGGGTACGGTCATCTCGGCGGTCGACCTGATCAAGGGGATCGGCCTGTGTGCCGGTATGGAATCCGTTGATGTAGAAGGTGCCACCGGAAATGTACATACCAATTACGCCGGCAAGGCTGCCGCCGCCATCGATGCCTTCGCCCGCGGACAGGATCTGGTTTATGTTCACGTGGAAGCCCCCGATGAGTGCGGTCACCGCGCCGAGATTGAGAACAAGGTTCGCTCGGTTGAGCTCATCGACAGTCAGATCGTTGCTCCCGTTACAGAAGCACTCCGCCGCTCCGGCGAGCCCTTCCGGGTATTGATTCTTCCCGACCATCCCACCCCCATCCGTATCCGCACCCACTCCATTGACCCTGTTCCCTACCTCATCTATGACAGCACCGCCCCCAAAAACGGGGCTGCCTGCTTCACCGAAGACAGCGCTGCGGCCATGCAGAATTATCTCCCCTCCGGCTGTGAGCTGATGGGACACTTCGTCCGCCGCTGAGAAAGGATTTCATCATGGATCAAAACTCCATCCCAGAAGAAACCCCGGTAACCGAAAAAAAGGAAAAGCCTGGATTACTCTCCTCTCTGTTTGACTACCTGGAGATTTTCGTTTACTCGGCCATTGCCGTGATTCTGATTTTCACCTTCGGCTTCCGCCTGACCAATGTCAAGGGACCGTCCATGGAAGACACCCTCATTGAAAATGAAAAACTGCTGATCTCCAACCTCTTCTATGAGCCCGAGCAGGGGGATATTATCGTATTCCACGAGCTGGGCCACTACAACGAGCCCATCGTGAAGCGCGTGATCGCCACCGAGGGACAGGTTGTGGACATTGACTTCTCCACCTGGACGGTGACTGTGGACGGCGTGCCGTTGGAAGAGGACTACCGCAAGCTCACCCAGGGACATCAGCTCACCTCCGACTACACCTATCCCATGACGGTGCCCGAAAACTGCCTCTTTGTCATGGGCGACAACCGCAATCACTCGGCGGACAGCCGCTCTTCTTCAATCGGCTTCGTGGACTGTCGCCAGATCCTGGGCCGGGTGATTTGCCGCCTTTCCCCCTTTGACCGCTTCGGCGCTGTCGACTGATCATTTCACAGGAGTAACACTATGCCCTCCCAAATTATTCAATGGTTCCCCGGGCACATGGCCAAAACCCGTCGGCTGATCACCGAAAATCTTGCCGATGTGGATCTTGTCCTTGAACTGCTGGACGCCCGCATCCCGCTCTCCTCAAAAAACCCCGAGATTGAGCGGTTGTGCGGAACCAAACCCAAGATCACTTTACTCAATAAAGCTTCCCTGGCCGACCCGGCGGCTTCCGCCGCATGGGCTGCCAAGTACCGCAGCGAGACCACCCGCGTCCTGCTCTGCGACTGCATCACCGGAGAGGGGCTGGGACAGCTCATGCCTGCTGTCCGCGAACTGCTGGCCGACAAGCTGGAGCGCTACGCCCAAAAAGGGATGCAGGGACGCCGGCTCAAGGCTATGGTGGTGGGGATTCCCAATGTGGGCAAGTCTTCGCTGATCAACCGACTGGCAGGCCGTAGCCGTGCCAAGGTGGAGAACCGCCCCGGTGTCACCCGGGACAAGCAATGGGTCACCACCACCATCGGGCTGGACCTGCTGGATATGCCCGGCGTGCTTTGGCCGAAGTTTGATGACACCGCCGTGGGGGAAAATCTTGCCCTCACCGGGGCGATCAAGGATGACATTCTCGACATCGAGACCCTGGGCGTCCTGCTCTGCCGCCGCCTTCGCACCCTTTATCCCGATCAGCTCTGTGCGC
The DNA here is from genome assembly GCA_017466495.1 of Clostridia bacterium. Taxonomy (GTDB): domain Bacteria; phylum Bacillota; class Clostridia; order Oscillospirales; family CAG-272; genus SIG693. The sequence continues at coordinate 250 of JAFTUB010000105.1, read as the reverse complement.
GGTACAAGCTCACCCCCGCCGACCTTGAGCGATACCCCGAGGACAGCGACCTCTTCCTCGCCATCGGCCGCAAGCGCGGTTTCCTGATCTCCGGGGGAGAAATCGATACCGAGCGCACCGCCAATATGCTCCTTGATGAATTCCGCGCCGCCAAGATCGGACGGATCACCCTTGACCGTCCCGCCGCGCAAAAGGAGGAATAACCGTGCCGGATACTTCCCTCACCGATGCCCTCCGTGAACGGGGATAT
>JAFTUB010000104.1 GCA_017466495.1 Clostridia bacterium | reverse complement strand
CTTGGCGTCCACCGCCACCGCACCCGGGTAGAAGGAGTAGCTGTGGGCGGTGTTCCAGTCCTTGTACTCCACGGTCAGCTCGAAGTGGGCGGGGAGGGGCAGGAGGCAGTCGGACAGATCCTCACGGGAGAGAGCGGCCTTCATGCCCTTGAAGATCTCCTCGCGCACCACCTCGGGATGGCTGGATATCACCGCCGAGCCGTGGCCCGACTTGGCTACCACGGTGGTGATGCCGGGGCTCAGCTTCTTGGCGAAGTCGCACAGGGCCTCGTCGCCCGCCAGGAAGACGATGGGGATGCCTCTGTAGGCGGCCATGTAGGCGTTGATGAGGAACTCGGGGCAGGGCAGGCCGTTGAGAGTCACCCGCTGGACGCTTCTGGTCATGGTGTGGGACAGGGGATTACCGCCGTTCACCGCCTCGGAGTGGTAGCCCGTGAAGGCCACGGCGTCGAAGTCCTCCCGATCCAGGCCCCCCATCATGCAGTAGCAGTCCTTGGCCCAGCCCCGGATGAGGGTGGCGGTCTTGGGCAGGCCCATGGGGTCGATGTTGCGGGCGGAGTCGTGGGCGTCCTTGACGGTGGTGATATACCCCGCCTGCTCGGCGCCGCGGGCGGCGGCGTCCACCTCGGCGGTCATGCGCTGGCAGAAGTACTCGTAGTTGCGCCCCGCGGCGTCGGTCTCCTCCCAGGTGGCGATGCCGCAGGTGCCTTCGATGTCGGCGCTGATGAATAGCTTTTTCATGGTGTTGGTTCCTTTCGGTGTGTGAAGTTCGAATTTGGGATTGGCGGGATGTTCCTGTCTCGCGCAAAGCGCATATCGAGTCCCAAAGGGACATATCGAATGCCGAAAGGCATATATCGAGTCCCGAAGGGACATATCGACAGTGTTTCTCTTGTCGATATACCCCCTTCGGGGGTTCGATATGCCTGCGGCTCGATATGCCGCGTTCGCGGCTCGATATGCACCCTTGCGGATGCGAGATATTTACAGGTAAGTCACCGTCTCCTCCAACGGATACCGCTCAAAATGTCTGGGCGAGGGCTCGGCGGTCTCCGAGGGATACCCCAGGGCCAGCAGGATATAGGGAGTCAGGTTCTCGGGCAGATCGAAGACCCTGTGCATGGCGGGGACGTCGAAGGCGCAGATCCAGCAGGAGCCGACGCCCAGGGCTTTGGCGGCCAGCATCATCTGGGTGGTGGCGATGGTGCAGTCCATCTCGGCCATGCAGTGATCCACCTTGGGGCGGTTGCAGGCCGCCTCGGTGTCTCCGCAGACCATGAGGACGGTGTTCGCGCCGTAGCACTTCTTGACAGTCCGCATCTTTTCGAGGGCCTCCTCGGAGCGGATGACGAAGACTCGCTGGGGCTGGAGATTCATGGCGGTGGGAGCCAGACGGCCCGCCTCCAGAATTTGGTTCAGCACCTCGTCGGGGATAGGGGTATCGGCAAAGGATCGCACCGAGTAGCGGTCGGCGCAGAGCTGCAGGAAATCCATAGGAAAGCTCCTTTCGGGTGATGGGTCTATTATAGCACAGGATCCCGTTCGTGTCAAGGGCGGCAGAAATTTTTGAGCCGAAGAGTTTTTCGCCTGCTCATCCCCCGCCGCTGCAAAAAGCAGGGCGGGAACCATCTCCCGCCCGAAAACTCTTATATGATCTTATCCTTTAAATACGCTTTGTGCACGACCAGCCAGGATACGGCATCCAAGGCAGCAAACAGAAACACACAGCCAACCAGCATGAACGCTGTAAACAACGGTGTGCGGAAAATAATGCGGCCGCCGATGATGCACAGGATCGCCAGATAGGTACAGAACACGGCAAGCTCCATCAAAAAGCTCTTGCTACAAAGCATTTGCTTCAGATCATGGCCTACGCGCAGATGAAACGTCTCGCTGGCGTTTCGATAGCTTTTGGAAAGATCGCGGTCATTCTTGCGCACCTTGATGCTGACACCAAAGGCAATGAGGGTAGGGGTGCCCAGCAGGATCAGATTTTGCAGGAAAGGGGCCTCCTTGAAGAAATTGGCCAACGTGACCAACAAAAAAGATCCGAAGAAGTAGATGCCCAGAATGATGGCGGCGTATTTGATGCTCTTTTTCAGAGTACGAAGGTAAATTTTGAACATATACAGTTCTCCTTTCAGTGTATGCCTTTCAGTACATCCGTAAACGCCTTGGCATCATACAGGGTAATGCCAAACACCGTATCCCCATTGCCCGCGTACTCCATAACCGTTCCTTTGCGAAACAGCACTACGCCTGGAACAGGATTGATCAGGAGGATCCTCTCCACATTCTCTCGCCCGTGCTCCATGCCAATGGGGAAATACAGATTGTGAAAGCTTCGGTTCTCATAGGTCTGATCACCCGTGACGATGATGTTCCGACGGATGGGACTTCTGTCTACAAAGCGCGCCCCTTGTCCGTGGGTGGTTGTCAGGGTATAGACATAGCTGTCCGGCAGATACAGGGTGGCGTGGGGGTTATGGACGGCTAAAAAGTGCACACAGTAGGTCTTGTCTGGCGTGTAAATGATCCATTCGGGGCGGCGTGCGGGGAAATATACCGACAGGATGGGGGAAGCCGCTTGCTGGATCCGG
>JAFTUB010000103.1 GCA_017466495.1 Clostridia bacterium | reverse complement strand
GGTCATACGGCGGGGCAGGATCTTGCCGCGCTCGCTGATGAACTTGCGGAGCTTGTTGGAATCCTTGTAGTCGATGAAGTCGACCTTGTCTGCGCAGAAAATGCAGACCTTCTTTCTCTTGCCGCGCACGAAGGGGCGGGCAGGACGAGCGTTGGTATTCTCAGTCATTGTTCTATCCTCCAATAATTTTTGTAGGGACGGCGTTCCTTTCCCGATCAGAAGGGTGGCCCTTTCAGAAGGGCGGCCCTTTTAGAAGGGCAGGTCGTCGTCAGTCTTGATCTCCTCGAACTTGGGCGCGCCGGTCTGGGCGGGCGAGGAGTAAGCGGGTGCCGAATAGGTGTCGGGAGCGCCGTAGCCGGACTGGTTGTCCTGGGTGTTGCGGCTCTCAACGAAGTTAGCCTCCTCGGCGATGATGTCGGTCATGTAACGCTTCTGACCGTTCTGATCGACCCAGGTGCGGTTCTGGATGCGGCCGCATACGCAAATGGCCGAACCCTTACGGAAATACTTGGCGATGAACTCAGCGGTATTCTGCCAGGCGGTCACGTTGAAGAAATCCGCCTCGTTCTGCTGCTGGGAATCGCGGGATTGGAAGCGACGGTTGACGGCGATGCGGATGGAACAAACGCTTGCGCCGCTGGGAGTCTGCTTCAGCTCAGGGTCAGCCACGATACGGCCGGCCAGGATCACCTTGTTCAGATTGAGGGACATACCAAAACCTCCTTTTCGGTTGGATCAGGGGTTGGAATTACTCAGCGTCAGCGACGGGAGCTTCCTCAGCGACAGGAGCCTCCTCAACGGCGGGAGCGGTCTCCTCGGTAGCGGGCTCAGCGGCCTTGACGACGGGCTCATTCTCAAGACGAATGACCATAGAACGCAGAATGTTCTCGTCGATGGTGGCCAGACGCTCGAACTCAGCGGGGACCTCGGGGTCAGCCGTGAAAGTCCCGACAACGGAGTAGCCCTCGGGCTTGTCGTTGATGGGGTATGCCAGGCGGCGCTTGCCCCACTCGTTGACCTCATACACGGTCTCGGCGTTCTCGGTGATCAGACCGACGAACTTCTCGACAGAGGCCTTGACAGCATCCTCACCGCCGGTGACGTCGACGATGAACAGGCTCTCATAAAAATTCTTGATGATCTCCATGTTTATTACCTCCTTATGGACATCAGACCGCGCCCTCATATTTGACGCGGTAAGGAGACGGACGCGCGATGGCAGTCCGTACCGAGGTAATATTATAGCACAATTTTCATGTGTTGTCAAGAGTTTTTTGCTTTTTTTCATTGAAAAAGCATCCAAGGTTCCCTCTTTTGGGTGAGTTTCGGTTATAACATTTCACCAGAAAACCTCACGGACTCAGCAGGCGAAGCAGCAGGCAGAGAGCGAAGGCGAACAGCGACAGTGCCTCGCCCACCCGCAAAAGGGCGTAGACCGACAGAAGCCAGAGCCCGCCCAGGGCAAGTCCCGTGGCCGCCCGCAGGGTCACGTCCGCCGCCCGCTCCCCGAACAGCATCGCCAACAGACAGAAAAGCATCCGTCCGCCGTCCATCCCCTTCACCGGAAGGAGATTGAGCGCCCCCAGTCCCAGGGATACGGCGGCGAAGAGGTAAGCTCCCTCCCAGATCCTCCCAAGAGGAAGGGCCAGAGACGCCGCCAGCAGGCTGACCAAGGGTCCTCCCGCCGCCACGGCCAGCTCGGCGCGGTAAGGGACGAGCCCGCAAAGCTCCATCCGCGCCCCGAACAGATCCAGCCGCAGGGCTTTGACGGGGATCCCCCACCCCCAAGCCGCCGCCACGTGCCCCAGCTCGTGGAGCAGGGCCGCCGCCGCCACGGTCAGCGCTTCGGCTATTCCCTCTTGCAAACCTCCCGGTCCCCCGCCGAGCAGCGCTGCCGCCACGCCGATCAGTACGGCTCCCACTCCGAATACCCCCGCCAAGGGGCTGACTCTTACCTGCATAATACACTCCTTCCGCTTCGATCCCGGTTCCGAATTTATTTTATAATATGAAAAAAAGTGTGAACCATTCGCAAATTTTGCGGGAAGTCTTGACAATCGTGCGACTGTGTGATATAATAAAGTCATAACCGAATCAAGTCCCTGCGGACTGACAAAAAGCGAGGCTATGCCCGCATATATTCAATACAATCATTTGGAGGTATTCTATGAATCTCGAAATCAATTATTCCCTGATCCCCGGTACCAAGCTGAAAAAGAACGATATTGGCAACTTCACGGGCCTGGAGTTCCTTTCCAAGGTCTTCTACATCAGCGAGGGCGTCATGCTCTCCCAGATCCGCGAGGTGTCGGGCATCGACGGCTCCACCCTGCAGAACTGGACCAAGCGGGGCTGGGTGGCCAACGCCCGCCTGAAGAAGTACAACATCGATCAGGTCGCTCACATTCTCATCATCAATATGCTCCGCTCCTGCATCCAGCTGGATCACATCGCCTTCCTGCTCCAGTACATCAACGGTAAGATCGACGACAAGAGCGACGATATCATCCGCGATTCCGTCCTCTACGACTACATCTGCCGCATTCTGGAGACCCTGACCCGTCAGGACGTGGCCTCCAAGGCCTCCATCAAGGAGGTCATCCGCGAGCAGATCGCCGACTACGAGGAGGCTATGGAGGGTGCCCGCGACCGTCTGGCCAACGCCCTGGAGATCATCGTCACCGCCTACTACGCCGCCCTCATCAAGCGCAGCTCGGATGAGATGCTGGCCAACCTCATGAGCACCTACTGATTATGAAAAAGTATATCGGTATCAATACTCTTTTCTACTTTCTCTACACCCTGGGCTCCTGCATCATCGTCATGCTGGTCGAGGCGCTCTTCACCAACGTGGTGGAAAAGTTCGTGGCACTTCCCTACCCCGTGCTGACGGTCATCCGCATTGTCATCTACACCGTAGCCATCCCCGTGATCCTGGCGGTGGCGGGACGGAGCGAGGGCTACCGCGAGGGGTACTGCTCGGTGGGAGCGACGGCGGCCAGCGGGCTTCTCGCCATGATCCCCCATCTGCTCTTCG
>JAFTUB010000102.1 GCA_017466495.1 Clostridia bacterium | reverse complement strand
GAGGTGGCGGGTTCGAGCCCCGTAATCCGCTCCAGAAATCCTGAATGCGAAAGCATTCAGGATTTTTTGCTTTTCGCGCTTCACTTTTCCTTAAAAATTGCACTGGGGATTTTGGGATTTCCCCCAATCTTGTATAATCATCTTCTTGACAATACTCCACCATAATGGTACAATATTGATGTCCCATTATGGCAGAATACAGTCAATGCAGCACGCGAAAGGAGAAAGACAAAATGAAAAAAATCACAGCGCTTATTCTTGCGATCCTAATGGCAGTTTCCCTGTTGGCCTGCAATAACGATACGTCGGTTGACAAGGGCACCGACGGCGCACAGCAAGAGGCCAAACTTACCAGAGGCACGATTGCGGGTAATGTTTATACCACCGATTATCTCGGTTTCTCTTTTGAAAAGCCCGAAACTTGGGTATACGCCACCGATGAGGAAATTGCGGCTGCATTGAATCTCGGCGTAGAAACCTTTTTGGATGACAACTTCAAGGAAGCTCTCGAAAAATCCGGTTCGATCTATGATATGATGGTAACTGATACGCTTACAGGTGCTAATGTTATCGTTGGATACGAGCGTCTTGCTTTCTCCAACATTACCGAAGACCAGTATTTTGAAGCGGTGAAGCAGCAGTTCCAGAATATTGACGGCTATACAGTGGATTTCCCCGAAGAGTTTGAGACGGTCACCCTTGGCAAGAATGAATTTTCCAAAGCCGTTTGTGTTACCACGGTATACGGTTCAACCATTACGCAGGTATACTATGTACGCAAGGTTGATCAATACATGGCATTTGTCATTACGACAATTCCCACGGGATATACTGTATCCGATGTTGAGGCAATGTTCAGATAAAAACAGCAGGTCGGCCGATAATCGGCCGACCTGCTGTTTTATGCCCGTTTGCCGCGAAAAATTACCCAAATATTTTTCCGAAAAGCATTGACAAAAAAGGTGTGCCGTGGTATAATATTCACGTTCCAAAAATGGCGCCATAGCCAAGCGGTAAGGCAGAGGTCTGCAAAACCTTTATTCCCCGGTCCGATTCCGGGTGGCGCCTCCATGGGAGAGGGGACATCCCCTATCCCAAACTTATGCGGATTTAGCTCATTTGGTAGAGCGCGACCTTGCCAAGGTCGAGGTGGCGGGTTCGAGCCCCGTAATCCGCTCCATATTTGGCCCGGTAGTTCAGTTGGTTAGAACGCTAGCCTGTCACGCTAGAGGTCAGGGGTTCGAGTCCCCTTCGGGTCGCCACTTCGCGGATTTAGCTCATTTGGTAGAGCGCGACCTTGCCAAGGTCGAGGTGGCGGGTTCGAGCCCCGTAATCCGCTCCATGAAAAAGACCGTTTCGACGGTCTTTTTTTGTTTTTGTCCGAAAAAACGGTCTGTCTCTCCGAGCTGCAGCTGGATTTTGGGTTCTGTTGTTGACTTCCCGCCGCGTTGATGGTAAAATGGAAGGCAGAAGTTCAAATAAACGAAAGGCGGTAGAGGTATGTTTCTGACGAAAAAAGGTCTTTGGAAGGTCTTGATTATCGGAATAGCATATTTCTTTTTGGGAAGCTTTAGTGTTGCAGCGGGAGCGGTGTTGGCGTTTTTCGGCGCCGGATCCAAATTGCTGTTTGTATTAGGGACTGTCTGCTTTGTGATGTGTCCTCTCTGCGTTGCCTGGGGGATGTATGCGGAAGGCAAAGGAAAATTCATCAATTTGGGAAACAAGCTTGTCCGCAATGAACTGAAGCCTGCCGTGTTCATCCGGGAATATGAGCAGTTGCGGAATACAGCCGGCCTTGTGCTGAACAAACCAAGCATCGAAGTGCTGCGATTGGCTGCGGTGGCGTATGATGCTTTGGATGATCGGGAAAACAGCCTTTCCTCGGTGGAGGAAATGATTGCCGCCGCAGGTGAGAAAAAGAAGGTGTTTGCGAATCTGATCAAATCCTCGTATCTGTTTTCCTACGGTATGGTGGAAGAGGCGGAAGCTCTTTTTGCCGAAGCTTGTGCCGCAAAGCAGGATATTTCATGCCGGGTATTGGCGGAAGCAATCTTAGTGAGCGACCGTGCTATGGCCATGGAAGAATACAAAACGGCGGAGAATTATTATCAGAAAATGCTTACCCAGACCTTTCCCAAGCTTGACCCCTTGAGCAAACTGGTCATTCACTTTGCGTTGGGCGAGATCTATGAGAAAACCCAGGACAGGGAACAAGCTATTTTCCACTATACATACTGTGTTGACCATGGCGGAGAAACGGCCATCAAAGAATCGGCAAGATCCGCATTGGAAAGGGTGCAGTGAGAAATGGAGAAATGGATTGCATCCATATTCAGAAAGAAAAAAGCCGAAGAGACCGTGGAAGTACCGCTGATGCCTGCATGGGAAACTGTTGTGGAGAAAATGTATGACCGGGATTTGGACAAATTCGGCGGTGAAGTGATCCGTGTGATTTACGCCGCGGACAGGTCGATGCGGTATGTTATTCTGAAAAACGAAAAGGGATTTTTGACCTATCGGCTGGAGAAAATTTATCCCTTCAGCGAGGATGAGTGGCAGTATGTTGGCCGTCATGCGTCAGCTCTGCCCGCTATGTGGGAACAGGTCCGGGGCGGCCAGGGGAAATCGATTTTTTCGTGTGAGGCCGATTTGCTGGGAGAATTAACTGCCGAGTCGGCATATAAGCTTTATTTTGAACCGAAATGATGGGGAGAGAGGGCGGTTCGGTCTCGGTTGAAAAATTTGGCGAATATGGTATACTAAAACCGCAAAATTGCGCAGAATAGGAGATTGTATGGATGAAGAAATTCATTGCGACACTGTTTTCCCTGTTGATGATATTGCGTTTTTCGAGCTGTGCATCTGTACCTTATCCGCAAGTTACAGAAGGAGAGTTCCCGTTTGAAATCGTATATGAGATGGACGGTGAAACCATCACCGTCACCGATGTTTATGTTTGCAGGTTTTCCGGGTTCAGTTGGGACACCGGCAAAGGAAAACACAGGGTGTGGGACGGATATATCAAAAGCTCGGGAGAATCCGAGCTTATATTGCTGGAAGACGGAGGCCTGAAATTGGCTTGCGGCGTCGGTTCTCCCGAGTACTATATGAGCGACCCTACGGTGTCAAGTGAGGAATATGTTCCCACGGTATTTTATGTGATGGAGCCTAACGATGCTGGCGGCAAAACTTATGGCGTTTTGGGGATTGAATCGCTGTTAGCGCAATATAAAATTAAACTGATCAGTTGGAAAATGTCTGAACCCATTCAGAATTCTTTTGAATAAAGCGGTGTACCGTGAGAAAGGTGTAAAAACATGTTGAAGAAAACACTTATCGTCTTGCTGTCCGTTTTGCTGTCGCTTGCCCTGTTCGGATGTGCTCACCCCGGCGAAGACGATGCAGGGAAGACCACTGCGCCTGAGACCACTGCCCCCGAGGATGCACCCGAGTCGGACGGCATCATAAGCGATGGTTTTTCCCCCGCACCGTTTTGGGATATTCGGGAAGGGGATTCTTTGTCGGATGCGGAGCTGCAAGCCTTGATTGAGAAAATCCCTGCCGACCAATACGAAGCTTACCCCGATACACACAGTGTACCTGTTTCGGCAACCTTATATAAGAATGGCGAAACAATTTCGATTGATCCCGATGACCAAAGACTGATCCGGCTGACCAATTTTGTCAATAACTGCATTCATTATTCGAAATGTGCGTATACGCAAGGCCTTTTGCCCATTGATTATCTGGAAAAGAACGTAATGGGCCGTGACTTCAGGCTTGAATTGACATATACACCGTATGGAGAAACCGGACCGGCACCGTACGGAACCTGCACTTCAATGTGCGATACCATTGTCATGACAAACAGCGTTACCTTGATCGCCCACGATCTTCCCGGATATGGGGGCCGAAGTGAGAGTTATCCCTTCCGTGCTGTGGGGGTCAATCCGCTTTACCGTGGGTACAGTTGGCTTGAGCTGGTTGGCTTTTAAGCATTGAAGGGGTATTTGGGGGCAAGAAAGCAGAAATGAAATCAGATGGGCGGTGATGTGATGCAGCGAAAGCTATGGGCATCCAAGCACGTGCCAAAACAAAAAGCACACTCGTACGAGTGTGCTTTTTGTTTCGCGGTGTGCGTGCGTTACGGTTTCTGATGATTATCTCTGCAGTGTTGGATATATGCCTCTCTGCCAAGGATTTTTCCTGTCTTTGATGCCGCATGTCGGCCACGGCACATCGCTGCAAATTTCCCGCAGCTCTGTCCGACAAGTCCGACTGCCTAAAACCCGTACTTCGCGGCGACCCGGGCAAGCCACTCACTTGCCTCGGCCAAGCCCTCCTCGGTGGCGGGGAAGTCGGCCTCCTCGTGATCGGTCTTCTCCCCGCCCTCGGCTGCAGAGGCGATCACGTCGGCCTGCACCGTCAGGCGGAACTGCGCTTCCTCTCCGGAGGAAACATCGGCGCGCACGGCAAAAGCGAAGGTACGGGTGCCGGTTGCGCCCCGATCCCCCAGGGTGCCGAGCGATGCGGTGTAGGCGTTGGTGACGATTTTACCCTCATGCCGGCTCACCAGCCAGTGCAGACGGGGGAGATCCATTCCTGCCATGATATTTGCTCCTTCCGTGGTTGCGAATTTTCTGTTTCTATTATATCACGGCCGACCGCAAATTTCAAATAAAATTTTCTCTTGACAAGTCGATATAATTGTGATATCATAATGATACCAAATATACGGAGGTGCTTTTCATGGAAGAGAAAATCTTATCGGGTAAGAAAAACGGCATGGCCGTGATGCTTGTGACCATTATACTCTATCTGGCCGCCATTGTCGGCATGGTGTTCGGCGGCATGATGATGGATGAGGGATCGGTTGCGGGAACGGTTCTGTTTATCATCTGCGCGGTCTACCTCTGCCTGGGATGGCTCGTGATCCCCGGCCTGAAGATCCTGGGGCCCCAGGAGGCACTGGTGCTGACTCTGTTCGGTAAATATATCGGCACCCTCAAGGGGGAGGGCTTCTATTTCGTCAATCCCTTCTGCTCCGCTGTCAATCCCGCGGCTAAGACCAAGCTCAGCCAGAGCGGGGACGTGAAGCAGGTTTCTGCTCCCGCAGTCAATACCAATGGCTCGGTCAATGTGGAGATGGTGAACAAGAAGCTGTCGCTGAAAATTATGACCCTCAACAACAACCGTCAGAAGATCAACGATTGCCTGGGTAATCCCATTGAGATCGGTATTGCAGTGACCTGGCGTATTGTGGACACGGCCAAGGCGGTGTTCAACGTGGATAACTATAAGGAATATCTTTCTCTGCAGTGCGACAGTGCCCTGCGGAACATTGTGCGGATCTACCCCTACGATGTGGCGCCCGGTGTGGATACCACCGGCGACGGTGTTGCCGATGACGGCAGCCTGCGGGGCTCCAG
>JAFTUB010000101.1 GCA_017466495.1 Clostridia bacterium | reverse complement strand
GTTTTACCTCCAAAATTTGGTGTTATGGAAGTAATGCAAGCGTGGGTTTTAGTGTGGTATCTTTAAGTTTGGGAAACCCCCGTTTCCCACTTGGACACCGCTTGAAATGACACACACAGATATTCCGCAAGTTTTTCCTGCGTCATATCCTTCTTTTTACGCAGTTCTTTTATTTTTGCTCCAATATGAACCATGCCTGTTCTCCTTACCAAAAGTTAAGCGAGCTCTGCTTTCATGTCCATTATATCACAAAACGAAACACAATCAATAACTTATTTTTTGATAGTGATTCAACTGCCCTTCGATTTTGGACGCAAAATCGGCGCACCTGCGATTACGCAGGTGCGCCGATTTTCGGTATTTCACTTCAAAATCTCAAGATACCCATCCAACAAAGTATACACACCCTCTGCCGCAGCCGGGATGGCCGTTCCCACCATTCCCTCTCGGACGGGGATGCGTTCCCCATCCTCCCGGGCAAAGTAACAGCCCACGCCGCGAAAGGCGCGGAGGATGCGGTCGGCTTCAGCCACGGTCATGTTGGGGGAGATCGTCATCTCCCTCTCGTCGGGTTCGGGCCAGTATTCTCCCTTGCCTTGGGGGCGTGCCTTGGCCCACGCGGAAGCAGGATCGGCAAAAAACGCTTCCAGCAAGGACACTGCCGCGGCCTGCAGCTTCCCGGTCAGGATCTGCAGATCCTCTTGGGGTGTCAGAGGGAAAGCGGCCTGTGCCAAAATATCTCCCTCATCAAAACGAGGAGCCAGCTTGTGCAGGGTGACACCGCTCTCAGTCAGTCCCCGCAGAATGGTCACCGGCATGGGCCAGGGGCCGCGGCCCAAAGGCAGCAGCGCGGGATGCAGATTGATCCCCCGCAGGTTGGTCTGTTCCACGGGAATGCGATATGCATAGCCGGCGCTGACCATCATCTCACAGCCCGCGGCGGCAAGGGCGTTCAGCTCCACGCCGGTCACAGGGCCCACATGGAAGGGGATTCCCCAACGGAGGGCAAATGCCTGCACCCGGTCGTGAAAGTCGCACACACCGTCTGAGGGAAAGCTGTAGATGGCCATCACCTCCACGCCGAGGTCGGGAAGCCGCTCCAGGCAGTCGGCGAACAGGTCATAGCCGAAGTAAACGATCTTCATCAGCCCATCTCGCCCTTGATCCGATCCAACTCGGCAAAGAAGGCCTGCTCCACCCCGCTGCGGTGATAACCCCGACGATAAATCAGAAGATCCCGATACTGCCGCGGATTCGGCCGCTTCAAGGCCACCAACCCCTGACGGGCCAGCACGTCGGCCGGTGCAGGCGTGTCCCAAATAAAGCTGTTGGGCAGGGCGCGGAGTACATCATTGCGGCTGGCGCGGGAGTAGACGAATATGCGGCGCGGGCGGTCGGTGAAGACGGTGCGACGGGTCTGGGCAAAGGGCAGACCGGGAGCGTAGGGGTCGCCGTAAGCCAGCTCAATGATGTCATCCGGCAGAGGTTCGTCCTCACTCAGCCCTGCCAGGGGACTGTTCTCCCCCACCACAAAGACGGGATGATAGGTGAAGATCTCCTCGTAGCCCAGCTCGCGGTCGGCCAGCATGGCCAGATACTGGGGCTCAAATTCCAGGTAATAGCGTACAATGGCCAGGGTGTAGTTCCCTTCCACCAGGTTGTTGATGGCGCGCATGGAGTTGGTTTCGCGGAAGTTCAGGGCACAGGCCGGCACCGAGGGTGCCTCCCGCATCACACGGGTAAAGGCTTCGGTGATATAATCGGCGCGGGGCACCGAAATATTCATGCGGGAGGAGACCTTCACACCGCCCCCCGAATAACGCTCCTCAAAATCATCAAACTGCGCCAACAGCGACTTGGCCTCGGTGAGAAATTCCTCTCCCTCCGAGGTGGGAGTAAGGCCCTTGGCAGTGCGGCGGAAGATCACCATGCCCAGCGAATCCTCCAGCTCTTTAATGCTGCGGGAAAGGTTGGGTTGGCCCATAAACAGGTTTTCGGCGGCACGTGTCACCGATCCGGTGCGCTCCACCTCAACGGCATATTTTAATTGCAATAAATTCATAAAAAGACCTGCCTCTTGCGTGGTATGTAAATTTAGTATACCACATTTTGGACATTTTTGCAAGGCGGATTTCGGTTTCCTGCGAAAAAGAGAGGAAATTTTCTCATTTTTCGCAAAAGCCTTCTCAAAAACAGAGGGGAGGTCACGCCTCCCCTCTGTCGGAATGATATCAGATCAATCAGCCCACCATGGCCGCATCAAAGGCGGTGCAGCCTGCCGCCATGGAATCGGGAACGGCCACCGTGATAAACCATCCCGCCATATCGCAAGTGACCGCAGTGCCAATGCTGGAGCGATTGGTCTGCTCCACCTGCACCGACAGGGTCTGCCCGTCGCAGAAAACGCTCTCCACGCCGTAGCGATAACTGCCGCTGCTGGCCGTCACATACACCAGCATCAGGGTGTTCTCGGCGAAAAAGGTGTTGTCATACTTAGCCGTGACTTCACGGAAGGAAGGGATCTCATTATATCCCCGGTCCATGGTCAGAACATTACCGAAATTCTCTTTGAACCGCTCCAACTCACTCAACGTATCAAAGCGATACACCGGAAGGTGGCGCACGCTGCTGATGTACGTGTATATCTTCTGCGTGTTCAGCGCAGAGGTATAGATGCGGTCATCCCCGGTGTAATTGGCATAGGAAACGGTAATATCGAAGGCTTCGTCCGCAGAAGTGCCGCCGGGCACGGGCACAGGCTCATCCACAATGGGAATGGTCAGCAGAGTGGTGACGGCTTCATCGGCGGAGGTACTGCCGGGGGCAGGCTCATTCTCGGTGGTAACAGCCGGCGGAGTGGTGACGGTATCGTTGACGGGCTGCTGTGTGCCGCACCCCGCAAGGGTAAGCAAAAGGATTAAAGCTACGGTAAGTACACAAATTTTTCTCATGATGTTTCTCCTTTCAAGCCAATGATTCTGCCCCTCAGTCCGCAGGAACTTGACGGGGCTCCTTGTAATAGGCAATCCCGAACCAATCCAGGTCGGAAATTCGAATTTTCCCCTCAGCCAGAGCATCCTTTGCCGTTTGCTCGGTTCCGTCACGGTAATAAACGATCACCACACTGCTGCGGATTGAGGGGAAATAATATGCATAGTTCTCGTCCGCATAAAATCCTTCCAGCGCATCGGGCTCTCCACCCCGGTCACTGTGGTAAATGATATCTTTGATGAGTTTGGGCTCGGCAAAATAGGAGATGCCGAATCGGTCCAGGTCGGCTACCGTGATGTGCCCGCCCCGCAGCGCATCCTTAACATTCTGCTCGGTTCCGTCGGTATAGGTCACGGTGATATATTGGCTGACGGCATTGCCAAAGTGGTAGATGTGGCTGTAATCCTCATAGAAACGCTCCTCCACCGTCAGCACAACCTGCCCACCGGAATGGTCGGTGATACGCTCGATTTCCTTGCTCTCCGAACCCGCGGGATTCTTTTCGGTTTTGCCGTAATGCACCCCATATGCATCAAGATCGGCCAAGGTAATGTTTCCTTCGGCGAGTGCTTCCTTGATGTTCTGCGTCTCTCCGTTGGCATAGGTAACGATGTAGTATTGGCTTTCCAGGCTGCCCAAGATGTAGTAATAATCCTCGTCTTCGTAGATCACCTCGTGGCAGGGCCGAATGTCAATATCGGGATCTTTCACATAGGCAATATCCCATACATAGGCACTCCCCCCGAGCTGAGGCTCCTCCACCTCGCCCCGGCAGGATACCAGGCACAGAAGGAACATTCCCACGGCCAGGACTCGCTGAAATTTCATGCGCATCCACCTCCTTTTTTATTAAGACGCATCAGTTTGAAAAAAGTTCCATTCGGTAAAGTAAATTGGGATATTTCCCGCAATTACTTGACTTTTTTCGGCAGGAATGATATAATAAAATATCTATGGAAATCAACCAGAAAGGTTATGGTATACAACTATGCAATGGACTTCTCTCAACGACCTGCGGGAGAAATATCTCGCCTTTTTCGAGAGCAAGGGGCATCTTCGCCTCCCCTCTTACCCGCTGGTTCCCCAGGGCGACAAGTCGCTCCTGCTGATCAACTCGGGCATGGCTCCCATGAAGAAATTCTTCACGGGTGAGGTCATTCCCCCCCGCAACCGCGTCACCACCTGCCAGAAATGCATCCGCACCCCCGACCTTGAGCGCGTGGGCCACACAGCACGTCACGGCACCTTCTTTGAGATGCTGGGCAACTTCTCTTTCGGCGACTATTTCAAGGAAGAGGCCATCGCCTGGTCCTGGGAATTCCTGACCGAATGGCTGGAGATCCCCGGCGATCTTCTCTGGCCCTCCATTTACGAGAATGACGATGAGGCCTATGACATTTGGGCAAACAAGATCGGCGTTAACCCCGCGCATATCGTGCGCCTGGGCAAGGCCGACAACTTCTGGGAGCACGGCACCGGCCCCTGCGGCCCCTGCTCCGAGATCTATTTCGACCGCGGCGAGAAGTACGGCTGCGGCTCCCCCGACTGCAAGCCCGGCTGCGACTGCGACCGCTTCATGGAGATCTGGAACAACGTGTTCTCCCAGTTCAACAATGACGGCCAGGGCAACTACACCGAGCTGGCACAGAAGAACATCGACACCGGTATGGGTCTTGAGCGTCTCGCCTGCGTCATGCAGGGCGTGGACAATATGTTCGAGGTAGACACCATCCGCCGTGTCATCGACAAGACCTGCGAGATCTCGGGCAAATCCTATGGCGACGATGCAGAGGATGATATTTCCATCCGCGTCATCACCGACCACTCCAGAAGTGCCATGTTCATGATCTCCGATGGCGTCCTTCCCTCCAACGAGGGCCGCGGCTATGTCCTCCGCCGTATCATCCGCCGCGCCTGCCGTCACGGCAAACTGCTGGGCATCAACCATCCCTTCCTGGTGGACACCGTGAATGTTTCCATCGGCGAGAGCTGTGGTGCTTATCCCGAGCTGTCCGAGAAGAAGGAAAAAATCCTGAAGGTCATCGCCATCGAGGAAGAAAAGTTCGATGCAACGGTCGACGCAGGTCTGGCCATCCTCTCCGAGCTCATCGAGAAGGCAAAGGCCGCAGGAGCTGACACCCTTTCCGGCGACGATGCCTTCAAGCTTTACGATACCTTCGGCTTCCCCATCGACCTCACCCGCGAGATCGCAGGCGAGGCAGGGCTTGCCATTGACGATGATAAGTTCAAGGCCCTCATGCAGGAGCAGCGTGACCGCGCAAGAGCCGCACGGGGCAACATCAGCGGCTGGTCGGATTCCTCCAAGGATCTGCTGAACGGCCTGCCCAAGACCGCGTTTGTGGGCTATACCGAGGATCACTGTGACGCCAAGGTTCTCGCCATTTTGGTGGACGAGGGTATGGTGGACGAAGTCTCCGAGGGCGAGTTCACCCTGATTCTGGACAAGACTCCCTTCTACGGTGAAGGCGGCGGCCAGGTGGGCGACGAAGGCGCAATCTGCGCTTCCGATGTCATGGCTAAGGTGCTTGACACCAAGAAGACCGACGGCATCTACCTGCACATCTGCTCCATCGTCACCGGCAGCATCCGCGTAGGCGACACCGTCATGGCGCAGATCGACTGCCAGCGCCGCCGTTCCATCATGCGCAACCACTCTGCCGCACACCTGCTGCAGAATGCACTCCGCGAGGTCCTGGGCGACCACGTTGAGCAGGCTGGTTCCTATGTTTCGGACACCGTCTGCCGCTTCGACTTCACCCACTTCAGCGCCATGACCGCTGAGGAAATCGCCAAGGTTGAGCTGCTGGTCAACGCCGAGATCATGGCTGCCGGCATCGGCTCCATGACCGAGATGCCCATTGAAGAGGCAAAGAAGATGGGCGCTATGGCCCTGTTCGGTGAGAAGTACGGCGATGTGGTTCGCGTGGTTCGCATGGGCAGCAAGTCCATCGAGCTCTGCGGCGGTACCCACTGCGCCAACACCGGCGAGATCGGTCTGTTCAAGATCGTTTCCGAATCCTCCGTGGCTGCAGGCGTGCGCCGCGTAGAGGCTGTTACCGGCTGCGGCGTGCTGGAGCTGATCGCTCAGAAGGATGCACTTCTCCACGACACTGCAAAGGCACTGAAGGCCCAGAATGTCAACGATGTGGTCATGCGCGCAGGCCAGCTCCAGGATGAGCTGAAGTCTGCCCACCACGAGATTGATACCCTCAACGGTAAACTGGCCGCTTCCCGTGTGGACGACCTGCTGAACGGCGCGGCACAGATCGGTGCGGTTCGCCTGGTTTCCGCTCGCTTCGACGGCATGAACGTGGACAGTGCACGGACTCTCAGCGATGCCATCAAGGCTAAGGCTGCTGACGCGGTTATCGTCATCGGTATCGTCAATGACGGCAAGATCAACTTCATCGCAGGCTGCGGCAAGGATGCTGTGGCAGCCGGCGCTCACGCAGGTAAGCTGGCATCTGCCGCTGCTGCTGTCACCGGCGGCAAGGGCGGCGGCCGCCCGGACAACGCCATGTCCGGCGGTAAGGATGTAGCCCTGGTGAATGCAGCACTTGAGGCTGTTCCCGCTGAGCTGGAAAAGATGCTGAAGTAATTTCCAGAATTTTTAATCTTAAAAAAAAACATTTCCGTTGAGAATTCAACGGAAATGTTTTTTTATTGATCAGCCATCAAGTGAAACACCTTTGAATTTTGCAAGTTCTGCGGCAATAAAACGCTCCATATAAGGCAGAACCAGCCTCATGCCCTCTTCGTTGAGATGACTTTCATCACTTGGCCCAATACAGTACTGCGCCCGAAAATTTTTATCGATCATATTGACACCTGTGACTTTCGGATCTGCCGCATAGAGACATACAATCCTGTCATCATTGCGGTACTTCACGATACTTCGCATCGCGTTTGCATAATCCACATTACCAAGTCCGGTCTCTGCGACCCTTCCAGCCGAATTCCAAGGTGTAATCAGGATAATCAACGCATTGGGATAGGTATCCAGCATGCTGTCAAGCATGATATTGATCGCACCCCTGAAAGTTTGAGGTTCTCGCGAATCAATCCTGCCAAGAGGAGTCGCAAACGTGCGATCATTTCGCCCGCCCTCAAGAAGAACCACATCGGCATCCCCCTTTTCCATCGTGGTGAAGCGCTCAACCATTGGGTAGTTCGAGGTTATATAATTGGCCATGGTACTTCCGCCAATGCCGTAATTTACATAATGCATCGCATATTTTTCGCCCAGCAGATTTACCCATGTGTTCCGCTTCCCTATGATTGAACCACCGAAATAACTGTCCCCCATGGCATACAAGGTAATGCCGTCCAAAACACTGTAAAAATCTGCTTGTGTTTGGTGAAGAAAATAGTCGGCGGATATTGCAAGGTGTGTATTGTCGGCGGGGTCAACAACGGAGTGAATAAAAGATTCAACCGCAATGGAGGTGAGGTAATCATTGGAGCCGATCATAACCAGCTTATTCCCCATGAGACACACTTTGTATTCACCAGGCTCAAGCGTTTCAAGGACTTCGCGGCTTTCTTTTCTGTTGGTTGCACCGATCAGAATTTCGCAGACACCGTCACCGGATTCTTCTGCCGTGTCATCCCGCAGCACAAAAGCCACATTATATTTTTTACTGATTGCGTCGCAAAGCGTTTTCCCCGCATCTTTGACAAAAGCCTGAGATTGTTTCGGGCACACAATCATGTAATCCGTCTTTCCCTGTTCAGCGAGAAAAACCTCTGTGTCAGAATCCAACTCAGCAGTTGTGGCGGCAGGTTCGGCTGTTGTAGCGACCGGTTCGGCTGTTGTGGCGGCAGGTTCGGCTGTTGTAGCGACCGGTTCGGCTGTTGTGGCGACCGGTTCGGCTGTTGTGGCGGCAGGTTCGGCTGTTGTGGCGGCAGGTTCGGCTGTTGTAGCGACCGGTTCGGCTGTTGTAGCGACCGGTTCGGCTGTTGTGGCGGCAGGTTCGGCTGTTGTGGCGGCAGGTTCAGCTATTGTGGCGGCAGGTTCAGCTGTTGTGGCGGCAGGTTCGGCAGTTGTGGCGACAGAACCATCCAATTTGCCGCTGCAAGCGCCAAGCAAATGAACCAAAACACATACAATCAACATCACGGCAAATATTTTTTTCAAAGTAATTTCCCCTTTTCTGCTTTTTCATTTTTTCCATTATATCACACAGCCAAACAAAAATCAAGCAATCAAAAAACAGGGCGGACCACAGGCCGCCCTGTGGGGTGCAGAACAAGTTCTGTGAAGGATTGCGATTAGCCGGTGATACCCGAGCGCTCGATACCCTGGATGAGGTAACGCTGGCAGAAGAGGTACATGATCACCAGAGGAAGGATGATCATGATACCGCAGGTATTACGGATTGCAGCGTAATACAGGTTCTGACCTGCGTAGTTGGTCTGCAGGGATTTCGGAATGCTGATAATGTCGGGCATCAGCGTGGTCTTAGTGGTGGTAAAGAAGAGCGTGGTGTAGAAGTCGTCAGTCCACTGCCAGGAGAAGGCGAACAGGAACACCGTGATCATCATGGGCACCGACAGGGGAAGGATGATCTGGATGAAGGTACGGAGAGTACCCGAACCGTCGATGTAGGCCGACTCCTCAAGTTCATCCGGTACACCGCGGAAGAACTGACGCAGCATGAAGATGTACAGACCGTTCTTGAAGCCCAGCGCACCGATCGACATGATAATCAGAGGCCAGAAGGTGTTGGTCAGGTTCAGATCGGTGAAGGGGAGAAGACTGATCGACTCGGTAACGCCGCCGCCCAGGAGCTTGAAGATACCGAAAATATCGAAATAACGGAACTTCATGAACAGGGAGAGCTGCAGGGTCTGGTGCGGCACGACCATGGTCAGGACAACCGCAAGGAAGACCAATGCGTTACCCTTGAACTTGAACTTAGCAAGACCGTAGGCAACCAGGCAGCAGACGAAGGTCTGAATCAGTGCAGTGGAAACCGAGAGAAGCAGGGTATTCCAGAAAGCTTCCAGATAGCCCAGCTCGGTGACAACCGCCTTGTACATATCCAGGGTGAAGTGCTTGGGGATCAGTCGAACCGTAACGTCTACGAAATCCTCAGGTGCCATGAAGGAACCTGCAATCTTCGAGAAGAAGGGGAAGAGGATAACGTAAGAGATACCGAGAAGAAGAACGAAGCGGAAGATGAACCAAACGAACTTCTGCAGGAAGAAGGTAGAGATGAACTTCGCCTTCAGTCTTTCCTTAAGGGGAGTTCTCTCAAACTCAACCTTGATCTTGTTCTTGGTTTCCTTCATGACCGCGGGGGCTTTTTGCATATTTTGTGCGTCCATTGTTTCCCCTCCTTAATCCCTTCTCTGGTAGAAGACATATGCCGACATGATACCCGCCACCACAGCGATGATCAGCATGACAATCAGGAAGTACATCCAGGACATTGCCGAAGAAATTACATTACCGTCGGTGGTATTGTAAATTCCGGAAATGAAGGTCATGACTTGGTTGGACTCGGTGGTGAAGGAGTCGATGATGGTATAAATGCCGTTTACCAGGATCATGGGACTGATCATCGGGAAAGTAATCTTCCAGAAGGTTTCCCATGCGCTTGCACCGTCGATCTGGCAGGACTCATAGATCGCGGTAGAAATAGACTGCAGACCGGCGAGGAAGATCAGCATCTGTACGCCGGAACGGTTAACAATATTGTAGATATTGTTAATCATGGTGGTAACATAGGTTACCAGCTCTGTACCGACCTTCATGTTGGCAAACAATCGTTCAACGTCCAACGCTGATACAAGGTCGGTGGCCACGCTTTCTCCCGAACCGTCGTTGATACCGCTGGCAGAATCCATGTACTCGTTCAGCGTGTTCTGCGCGTCGATGGACTCCATCAAACCGGTGGACAGGATAACGGGGATAAAGAAGATTGCGCGGAATGCGGCACGGCCAACCATCTTCTGGTTGAGCAGCACTGCCATAAAGAGCGAGAAAATAACGATTGCGGGAATGTCGAAGGCGAGCTGCTGCAGACCGCTGGTCAGGGTTCTGACAAAGTCAGGGTCAACGAAGAGCGCTTCCTGGTAGTTCAAGAAACCAACCGGTTCAAGCTCAAAGCCGCCGCCGATGATAGGTCTCATGCGATAAAAGCTGAGGCGAATTGACTCGAAGATAATCGGGACATACAGGATAAGGAAGCTAAGCACGAAGGGGAGGACAAAGAACCATCCCGCACGGGACTTGCGCTTATCCAGAGAAGCATAACGCTTTCTCTTCTTTGCGGGCTTAACCGCATTTTTTGTATTCGTCATATTCACACCTCTCTTTCTTAGTTCACTCTAACGTAGCCGTAGGCATCCAGGGTGTAGGTCTGACCCTCGTCCTCGACCGTTACAGCAAAGTTATTGTAGTTGAGGTAGAAGACCACGCCGCCCTCGTAGGTAACCTTCACGATGCTGCCATCGTCGGAGGTGTACTTGGTGTACTGGTAGCCTTCAGTCTCCTTGGAATCGGTGGGTTCCTCGGGGAATTCTTCCTCGGGAATGGGAGGAACGTATGCATCGCCCAGTTCCTCGGCCTTGCGCTTCTCGCGCTCTTCCTTCATTGCAGCCTTGCGAGCCTCTTCCTCTTCCTTAGCCTTGGCCTCAGCCTCAGCCTCGAGAGCGGCCAGGCGGTCAGCCTCGATCTCATCGGGATCAGGTACGCGCTCACCGATCATGTAATCGTGGGCCATGATCAGCTTGGTCTGCAGGTCGCGGGTAACACCGTTGAGCTCATTGTACAGCTCGACCAGCTCCTCGAACCAGATGTCGTAGCGGATGGAGTAGTACTTACTGAACTGGAAGTCTTCCTTGAGCTTGTTGGTGTTGTCATAGGACAGGGTGAAGTACAGGGTTGCGCCGTTCTCGATGGCCTTCAGCATATCGTAGCGGATATCACCGGCCATGTTGATGGGCGAGCCTGCGAAGTTGATGGAACCGTGATACAGCATACCGTTACCGGGGAATGCGCGGCTTGCCTTCAGGAAGCGGCTGGAATCCAGCGGTACGTTGAGCAGGTGATCGAGATAAGGCAGCGCGTAAGCGTTACCCACATCGGCCATGACCTCTGCGTAATCGGTGCTCATCTTCTTGAGCAGGTCAACCGTAAACTCCTTGTTGTCCTCACGGTTGTAAGGCTCATCCTCATCAAAGTCGGAGTTCAGGTCAGATGCAAGAGTAGAAACCGAGATACCGGTGTTGCCGTACTTCTGGTACTTCTCGTTGAACTTGGTGTAGAAGTAGTCGAAGTAAGCGGGGGAGATTGCCATCTCACCGTACGCCTCGAAGGACTGGAAGGTTGCACTGTAGTAGCGCTTCATGGTGTACTGGTTGTTGATGGTCTTAACGGCGTGCTTCTTGAGGTTCAGCGCATCGAAGAGGCCGTTGCTGGAGGAGTAGGAGAAATCGAACTCAGGGAAGAGGCCGAAATCCTTCTCGTTTGCGTAAGCAACCAGCTCCTCAAAGCCCTTGTTGCCGCCGACCGACTTTTCCCACTTCAGGTTAGCGGGCAGCTCACTGTAGAGACCGCCGTTGGCGAAGCCGGTGAGTCGGAAGTTGATGTTGGTGATGCCCTCTGCTGCGAGTTCATCGTACATGGTCTTGATATTCTCGAAGGTGGTGAGAGGAGTCATGACGTTCACAGGAACGGACATGATCTTCTCCAGGGTTTCGAGAGTACCGAAGGATTCGATGTAGAGCGGGATATCTTCCTTTACATCTTCCGCGGTGAGACGGGTAAGAACGCCTGTGTCGAACCAGTAGTCACGGACAGCGTGGATGATACCGTCATCGGTAGCGGGATAGTAGTCGGATGCACCCAAGCCCTTCTCTGCTGCGATGGTCTCATCGGTCAGCATGAAGACGCGGAGTCTGAAGTTACCAACGAACTTACGCTCGGAAACAACGGTCCAGGTTGCGTTGGAACCGACCGAGATTGCGTCGCGCAGGTTGTAGGAGTCCTTCGGACGGGGAACGATACGGGTGGTTACCGAGTGGTACATATGGAGAGAACCACCGTGGATGGAGGAAATCTCAGCCAGCGACTCGCCCTCTTCAATGAGAACGGCGATACCGCGGTCTTCCTTGTACTCCTCGCGGACTGTCTTGGTGCCGTTGACGGTCTGAATGGTCTCGCCGGTTACAGGGTCAACGGTCTCCTCGATGTTGTCCACCTTCTTGGAGATGGTCTTCTCGATGTTCTCCACGATACCGTAGACGGGAAGCGTCATGGGCTCGAAGTGAGCGCCGGAGATGTTGTGGTATGCGTAGTCCAGACCGTAGAGCTTGTTGGTCAGGGTAGTAGAGGAAACCTTGGCGATGTCCTCAAAGCGAATGGTTGCGCCCGAACCGTCGGGGAAATAGGTGAAGCCCTTGTTGGGGCTGGCACCTGCGCCCAGGTAGGGGAGAATCTGCACGTCGGTGAGCTGATACTCAGACTCGTCGAAACGCAGACCGTTGAAGGGAACGCGGATCTGCAGGCCGTGCTCATCGAGAGTGTACTCAATGGCAAGACGGAAGAGTGCGGGGGCACGGCTGGTGCCTTCGTACTCGGTCTCTGCGTGAACTTCCTCCAGCACCTCATAGGTGAAGAGAGGACACCATTCCTTGATGTAATTCTCCAGCAGGCGGAGGTCATTGCTGGAAATGGTGGACTCGATGCAGTAAACTGCCATCTTCTTGGTGATGGGGAACTTGTTCTGCAACTCCTGAGCTGCACGCTCAGAGGTCTGCTCCTTCAGGTCAAGGAGCTGATAGAACGAAGTCATCTTCTGATATGCCCAGTCATTTTCAATCAGTGCCAGGATCTCATTCTCAAAGCGCTCCTTGCGAATCAGACGGGGAACCAGCACGCGAGTCTCCTCGCGGCCGATGGTGTACTCAACGCGCACACCGTTCTTGATGCTCTCCACGTTGATCTGACCGCGGAGTGCAGATTCCTTGTAGCTGTAGAAGTACTTTTCCTGGTCGTTATCGGTGTAGCGGATAATGACCTGGGACATCAGCTGCTCCTTGATGGAGGCAGAGCCGTTGGAGTCGCCGATGTTGTAGGGGTTGGTGAACACCGTCTGACCGGTGGCCAGGTTGGTGCATGCAACCTCACCGGAGTAGTAGTCCGCGTAGAGGCGGTACCCGTGGAGGTTGTCGACCATGATATCCATGGTTGCCAGCTTTTCTGCGTCGGTTACATGGGTCTGGGTGATATAGTTGATGACGTCGTGCTCGACACCGCCCTTACCCAGGTAGGTGTCCTCATCAACCATGGTAACCGCACTCACTTCAAACACCGTGAGCGAACCGACCAGCATCAACGCAGCTAAGAGGGCCGATATAATTCTAAATTTTTTCATTAAATCTTTCTCCTATCTGTTCGTTAGAGTCGGTAGTTGATCTCGATGATGATGTTCGAAATGAAGCTGACGATCTTACCCAACAGAGTCGAGAACAGGATGCCCACGAACATGATGAATACCATGCCCACGATGGTGCACAGGCAGATTACCAGGTTCTTGGTCAGCGTGTAGTCGTGTGTTACCATCATACCGAAGAAGATCAGAAGGATCGCCCAGATGAAGGCGAAGTCAGCCAGCAGGTTAACCAGGGTAACTTCGCTGGTGGTAACAAAGTTGGATGCGATGGTGGAGGGGATAATCAGCAGAGGCAGAGGAATCAGGGAGTAGCAGGTTGCTACGAAGATATCCTTGAAGCTGCCTTCACCGTCGAACAGGGTGGTCAGACACCAGTTAGCAACAACCCACAGGAAGAGGGGCACCAGAACCGAAATCGCCTGGGAGAAGACGGTGGTGTAGATGCCGCGGGGGTTCATAATGTAACCGGTACCGATTGCCTGGTAGAAGAAGGTGAGAATGACGACGACCAGATAAACAATCGCCGCACGGACCGAACCGCGTTTCTCATGCTTCAAATCCCAGAAACCGTCGAAGGGATGCATCATCAAATGGAAACCGAAGAGCAGCTCTTCCTTGAAGGTGCGCTTGCCGCCCTTGGTCGCTGCACGGAGGTTGATCTTGCCGGCGTAACGCAGGAAGAGAACGAGAGCGGTGATCACCACAGCTGCGATCACGGGGATCAGCAGGATGTACTTCTCAATCCAGCCCTTGCGCAGTTCCTTGTACGCAGAGGAGTAGTTTGTTACGTCGTAAGCGGACTTGTAGTATTCAAGTGCTTCCTCGTAGTTGGCATCACGGTAGAGTGCCTGACCGATACCGATGTATGCGGTATCGAAGTTGGAGTTACGCTTCAGGATCTCGGTCCAGTCATCAACTGCCAGCTCATACTGACGGTTGTTCTGGTGCTCGAGAGCACGGATCAGGGTGTCGCCGTACTCGGTACGCTTGAAGACGGTGAAGTTATCTGCCGTCTTGTCCAGCAGGAGCATGGTGTCGCCCTGGTAAACCACAGCCTCGATGGAGGAGAGGTTACCCAGCTGCTGACCCTTATCGCCGAAGGCGAAGAGGAGGTTACCGTCGAAGTCGTAGGTAAAGACCTTCTGACGCTTCTCGTCGATGATGGACCAGGTATTCTCGGGCCCCACCGCAACGTCGATGATGCGAGATGCACCCTTGATGTCGGCGGTTACGCTGTTCTGAACCTGAACCTCACCCGAAGGAGCGAAGAAGCCGTTACGGCGCATGATCTCGGAGCCGGCCGCGTTCAGCATCTTGACCGGTGCATAGTCACCGGCCTTGCTCTTGATGGCTGCCTGCTGCTTGCTTTCCTCAATAGACGAAGTGGTTACATAAATGAAGCCTTCGTCATTGATGGTGATGTTGTTAAACTCAGTAGGGATATAGGACTGAGTCAGTTCACGCTGTGCCTTGGTCTGGAAGCGTCTCCAGATGATGTCCAGGACGTTGGCGTAAACCTTCTGTGCACCGATAAAGCCGGTGAACTCGCCCTCTTCGGTCATTACGATGATACCCTGGTAGGTGGTGGAGGATACCACGTAGAGACGGCCGTACTGGTCAACGGCCAGAGCGATCGGCTTGTAGACGGCGCCCTCAGCGAAGAGGTCGGACTCAGGCTGAGGAATGATCTTCTTGAAGTTACCCTCGCGGTCGAAGGTCACGATACGGTTGGCATCGGTGTCGGCCACGAAGATGGTGTCGTCGTTAACGAAAACGCCGGAGGGAGAGGTAAGCTCATCGGGAACGCCCTGGTCATTGATGAACTTCTTGGCGCCGATGCTGAACTTCAGCTTGTAGTAACGGTCAAGCACATGAACCATGTTGTTCTTGGCATCAACCAGATACACATTGAGATCCTTGTCCACGAACAGGTCGCGGGGATCGTCAAAAGCCTTAGCCAAGCCCATGTATGCGGAGTTGACCGTCATAACAGGGGTATAAGCATCGGGAGAGTTCAGGGGCATACCGTCGATGGAGTAGGTATAGGTCTGATAGGGCTTTGCTGCACTGACCGGCACTGCAAAGAGCATGATTGCAGCGAAAACCAATGCAATTACACGAACGATTTTATTCATTGGTTTCCTCCTTAATCCTTCATACCGCTGGAGCCCATGGTCTCGATGATGTTCGACTGCGAAATAATGAAGACGAGAATCGGGACCATCATCATGACCACCGTGGATGCTGCGGAAGCGCCCGCACGCTTGATACCACCGGCCATGATCTGCTGGATAGCGTAGTTAAAGGTTTTCAGCTGCTCAGAGTGGATATAGATCGATGCACCTTCATTCCACAGATCCTTGAAACGGTAGATAATGAGGGTGAGCCATGCGGGCTTAACCATGGGCATTGCGATGACCCAGAAGGTCTTAAGCTCGCTTGCGCCGTCCAGTCGGGAAGACTCAAGAACTGCGCCGGATACGTTGGTATCCATGAACTGCTTCATCAGATACAGACCAAGGGTGGATGCAAAACCGGGGATAATCACCGCTGCGTAGGTATCAACCCAACCGAACCAGGACATAACGATGAAGTTAACCAGCGAAGTAACGGTGGCGTGGAACATCAGCGAGGTACGGATGGTGGTAAACATGAACTTGCCGCCGGGGAACTTGATCTTCGCGAAGGCGTATGCAGCCAGGGAAGCGAAGAACAGGTGTCCTGCGGTACCAACCACCGAGATAAACACGGTGTTGAAGATGTAGCGGGAGAAGGGAACCCAAGAGTCATTCATCAGGGTGAACAGATCCTTGAAGTTCTTGAAGGTGGGCTTAACCACATAGAAGCGAGGGGGGAACATCCACAGCTCGTCAAGGGGCTTCAGCGACTGCATCACCACGTAGAGCATGGGCAGGAACATGAATGCGCCCAGGATAACGAGCATGAAGACGATACCTGCGTCACCGCCGGCCGAGCGGTTCAGGACAACTTTATGTTTTCTTGTTCTCAGTTTTGCCATATCATTGTCCCACCTTTGAGAGAATTTTCTTTACCAGCATGTTTGCACCGATCATGATGGCGAAGAGTACGACTGCGATGGCCGACGCATAACCAACCTCGAAACGCTGGCTGCCGTAGTCTTCCAGACAGTGCATGATGGTGTGTGCGGCATAGTCAACAGACGGGAAGCCGCAGAGTGCGGTAACGACGCCGCCGAAGCCGAAGGTGCTGGTGATGGACATGATTGCACCGAACATCAGCTGAGGCTTCATGGACGGGAGGGTTACATACCAAAGTTCCTGCCAACGGTTGCGGATACCGTCAACCGCGCCTGCCTCATACATGGAGCGGTCGATACCCTGCAGACCGGCGATGAAGGACAGGAAGGAGGTACCGAGGGAGGTCCAGAGTGCGACCACGATACACAGGGGCATTACCCAGGATGCGGACTCGAAGAACTGAATCTCCTTGGTGATCAGACCGAGCTTGAGCAGAGTACCGTTGACCCAACCGTATGCGTCACCCGAGAAAAGGGTACCCCAAATCAGGTAAACCTGACCGGAAATGGAGGGGGCATAGAAGATCAGCGTTACCACCGCACGAATTCTCGGCGAAAGCTCATTGATGAACCATGCAACCATCAGCGACATCAGGTAAGATGCAGGACCGACGATGCAGGCGAAAACGAAGGTGTTCGAGCAAGCCAGGATGAAGATATCATCATCCAGGAACAGGCGGATGTAGTTATCCAAGAACAGAAAACGCGGGGGCTCGAGGAGGTTAAATTCGGTCAGACTCAAGAACATTGAGAAGACGACGGGCACAACGGTGAAGATCGTAAAGAGGATAACATAAGGGGCAACCATGAAGTATGCGACCTTATTGCGCTTGATCTCCTTCCACGTCCACTGCGCGCGCGTCATATCCTTGCGGGAAACCGCTTTCGGTGCTGCCGTTTTTTGTGACATTTGCGCTCTCTCCTTATTCTAAATTTCTTTGTTTCAATTTGTCAGCTGCTTATTCTGCCGCGCCGCCGTTCTGGGCAGCCTCAAGGTCGGCCAGGGTCTGACCAAGCTCAAGCACGGGCAGGCCGAACTCGTTTCTCTTACGGGTGATCTCCTTATTGATCGTGGGGATGTAGGACAGGAGCTGTTCTACAGGATCCGCCTTGCTGTTGTAGGCAGCCAGGAAAGCGAAGTTGGTGTAACGGTCAAGGATGTAAGAGCCGGGATAGTTCGGGATAGAAGCAAGATTGTTGAACTGAAGTGCAAGGTTCTCGTATTCCGAGGTGGTCCAGGGCAGCGACTCAAGCGCCTTCTCGTTTGCCGTTGCGTGCTTAGCCGAAGGACCGAGGATTGCAACCATTTCATTGGAGTAGTCACGCTGGCATTCAGCACCGACGTGCCACTTCATGAACTCCCAGGCACCCTCTTCGTTGTCACAGCCGTTCATCATAACAATTGCGGAAACCGTAGAAACCGATACGTTGTTGATGTTGCCGTTCTCATCCACGATACCGGGCAGCGGGACGAACTCCCACAGACCGCGGATCTCGGTGGCGAAGACGATGAGCTGGTTGTAGGTTCCGTTGTAGGCGGCGATACCGATGGGCATCTCGCCGGTACGGAAGCGGTTTGCAAAGTCATACTTATAGGGGAAGGAATACATGGTGAACATATTACACATCATCTCAAAGGACTCAAGCGCAACGTTGGAGTCAAGGTTGATGCGCATACCGTTGTCGGCGAAGAGCTCGCCGCCCATCTGGTACAGGAACATCTTGTAGTCCTTGGAAAGACCGATGGTCATGTTGTTCGCCTGAAGGATCGGCACGGCAGCCAGAATATCGTCCCAGGTCTTGGGAATGTCGATACCCAGCTCAGCCAGGATATCCTTGCGGTAGAACATCATGGGGAAGCTCTGGGTCTCGGGCAGACCGTAGTAGTGGAAGACGCCCTCAGCGTCCTCGATGCCCAGAGGAAGCATTGCTGCATCGTTGAAGTCGACCAGGGTTTCTTCAAAGCCCTCGAAATTCTCAATGGGCTTGATGGCGCTTCGGATTGCGTAGTTGATAACGTCACCCTGGCCGAGACCGATGTAAACATCGGGGCCCATGTTCGCCAGAACGGAGGGAAGCAGTGTACCGCCGGCAACCAGCTTCAGGTTAACGGGAATGCCGGTCTTGGGGGTGAAGTCGTTGTTGATCAGGTTACGGATAACCTGCGTCTGGTCACGACCGTAAGCCAGCCAAACCTCAACCGCATTCTCATCCGTGGAGGTATCGGTGATCGCACCCATACGGTTATAGTTGCGGAAGAAGGACTGGAAGAAGGACTGGATCTCAAAGCCGAGCGCCGAGAAGAAGCCCGCTTCTGCCTTAGGCAGCTTATTGCCTGCAGGCTGAACCACGATGTAGTCAAGGCGCAGGGGCTGGGACTTCATGTCGCCCACCCAGGTACCAAGAGAACCGATGTAGGACTTCATCTGCTCCAGGTTCTTGGCCACCTCGTCCTCATCGCTGCCCATACGGTCAAGCAGGAATGCGACCTTATCCAGGGTAGCGGTGTTGGAACCCTTGGTGCCGGCCAGGTCAGACAGCATGGCAGAAACTTCCTCGATGGTCTGAGACTGGATGATCATGTCGATGATGGTATCGGGCATGATGCGGGAGAAGCCGTAGTCACGGTACTCGTCAGGAGTAGCACCGGTAAGCTTCAGAATCTCCAGGTAGTCGGCGTTGATGTGGCTCAGTGCGTTGTCGATGTCGCGAATGACCTCGCCCATCTCGCCCAGGGCAACCTCGAACTCAATGGTGTAGGTCTTACCGGCCTCGAAGTAGAACTCAAACTCGGTGGTGCCGTCATTGAGGGGAGCGGTCTGCCAATCGGTAGAGTAGTTGAAGCGCAGGCTGGTTGCTTCCTTGAAAGGAACCTCGCCGTTGATACGGAGAGTACGGGAAACAAACATACCGTCAAGCAGTTCCTGCTTGAAGCGGGGAACGATCTGATACAGACCGCTCTCGGGAACCGTGAACTCGTAACGGATCCACTGGCCTGCATTCTGCCACTTATCACCGCCGATGGTGTTCAGCAGACTGCGGGAAGCATCCTGAGGAACGGTGGCAGCAGAAGTTCTGTCCTCAATGGGATAGATGGTCTGAGAAGAGGTAGCAACGGGGTACTCAGCCTCGAAGCTGACCACGCTCTCAGCAGATGCGGGCTTATAGCCCTTTGCATCATACTCCGCCTTGATCTCGGCATAAGGAACAAGGTCCTCATGCGCAACCAAATGAATGCTCTTTACGGTGAGGGGCTCGTTAACTGCCTCAAGAGACAGGATGTTCTCGCCCTTTTCCAGAACGAACTCGAAGCTTTCGGTGTAGAAGCCGTCAGCATCATGGAGCTCATAAGTACGCCATTCGGGGGTCTGGTTCATCGTAGGACGGAGCTCGTTGCGGTCGATATCGGCGCGGAAGAGGCGACCCTCTTCATCCGGCTCCTCATACTGGTTCTTCCAAACCTTCGTCATGGTCAAATAACGTGCTTCGGCAAAGGGAACCTTACCGTTGATCATAAAGATACGCTCAGCGGAAGCAACCTTACCTTCATCGGGATAATACTCCAGCACGATGCTGTACTTCGCGGTGGAGGGAATATTCACCTTCCACGAAGCAGTTCCGACGCTGGGCAGGTGCAGACCCTTTTCGCCGGCCCACTCCTTGACCACAACCGCCGCATCGGTATTATCCTTATCGTAATCAAGCGCGTTGATCACGATATCCTTTGCAGCCCTTGGAACATCTGCGTTATCTTCCAAGTACTCCTCATACGAAATCGCATTAAGCAGCTCTCTGATCTCATCAATGGTCTGATCGGTAACCGACTGCCCGTCATCAGCCGCGCTGATACCGAGCATAGAACCGCTCAAAACCGTGAGGATCGCCAGAAGAAGAGCTGTTAATTTTCTGAATTTCGCTTTCATCATTCACTTTTCCTCCTACCAAGATTTTTCCGCAGCCCCGCCAGCGGCGGACTGCGAATGGGGGATAAAACTTGCCATCAACAATGCCCTGCGGTTTTCCGCACCGGTCCTCTGTTTATTCTTTCGCGCGGAAACCGAAACCGGGCATTTCCACCTCCCTATAAACAGTCCGCACCGTCGGGGCCCATAAGGGCTGTCCGCTGTGTAAACTATTTATATGAAAGAATAAGCCGTGTTATTTGTATTTTTCCGCCGCAGTCGAACAGAGCGCAGATTCCCCATACCGGCTGCATTGCGCAGAAAAATCCAAACAAACATTACCTATACGCCCTGAGATGCCAAAGCGCACAGCATTATTGGTATGCAATTGTTCCGTCAGAAGGACCCATTTCCTCCGTAACAGAAAGAAAAATCAGGGTTTCCGGCACGGTATCGGCAATACATACCCCTCTACCCTAAATTTTTCATACAAATATGATAGCACAGCCCCACAAAAAAGTCAAGGGCGGCAAAATGTACACAGTTCCTCCATTTTTCCGTCATCCAGCCTCCACATGTTTTCCTGCAGCGAGAGAAAACTCCGCAAAAAAGTAACGCAAAATTTGTTTTTGCGAGAGGTAAGTTTTATTTACGTTATTTTGCAAATAACCGCCCATAAATCGGCGTTATTTCGGCTGTTTTTGGCTGTTTTTCTCGCTTTTCGAAAGAGAAAAAAATGGGTTGTCAATTTCATTTACCCACAAAAATCCACCTTGCTACGGGAACGGCAATCCAAATAAGTTGCAATATGTAGGCATTATGCACAAATTTGAGCCTTGATTTTCTACACCTGTACAAAATGAACAAATTGCATTTTTTTACGCCCCAAATCAATTTTTTGTCCATGTTTTGGGAAACAGTGGGGTGTTTTTTACCTTTTATTCCCATTTGGAATATATTTTTCCATTACCTTATTTCCCTCGTCTTTTTTGCTTTACATCGCCGCCCGTCGCCGCTCTCTCCCCCTCCATCCCCCCC
>JAFTUB010000100.1 GCA_017466495.1 Clostridia bacterium | reverse complement strand
CCGCGACGGGCTGCCGCTTTGCGGCAGCCCGTCTTTATCTAAGGGCGGGGCGGCCTTTCCGAGGATGCCTGCCTGCCCCATACCAAACAGAAAAGGGAGATAAATTCATGAAAGTTATGCTGTCCCTTGTTTTGGCCGCTGCCCTGCTGCTGGGGCTGGCCGCCTGTATTGCGCCGAAGAAGCCGTCCCATGGGGAGAAAGCCCTGCCGGCGGACTCCACGCCGGAAGGCGAAGGTACCACCGCCGCGCCGGAAACTGCGCCGTCCCCCGAGGTGAAGGAATGCGAGTCGGCAGAATCCTTTGCACAGAATATGACCGTCGGCTGGAACCTCGGCCTTGCCCTCAGCTATTTTGCCGAGCAGCCCAAGGCAGGGGTGGAGGGCCTCAGCGGCCTGGTGTTCTTCATGGCTTCCGACGGCAGCTACAGCCGCTCCGATAATGTCGCCTTTGACCTCGCGTCCAAGACCGCCGAGATCACATGGACCCTCGGGGAAAACGGGATCCTCACGGCCGGGGCGGGCAGCTCCGTCACGGGGATCGGCGTTGAGCAGTGGAACTTCTCTCTCGGCGCCGCAGATAAGCTGACCTATCGGCTGGAGGCCCTGTCCTATGTGACCGCCGATGGGGCCGAGGTGAGCTGCGACGCGGCCCGGCTGACCGAGTACACCACCGATATGAGCGACGGTACCGGCGGACAGGCCGGTCTCATGGCCGCTGACGGCGGGCTTGCCGTCAGCGAGATCAAGGAGATTCGGGCGAAAATGAAGTTCGTGGGCATTGACCGCGCCAGGGAAGTGACCCCGGAGAGCATCGATTACGCCCAGACCCGATGGGGCAACCCTCTGACGACTCAGGAAATGATCAACGCCGTGCGGGACAAGGGCTTCAACCTCATCCGCGTGCAGGTGTCCTATGTGACGCACATGGACCACGCGGGCAACATCGACAAGCTGTGGCTGGATCGCGTGGCCGAGGTGGTGGACTACTGCATGAATGCGGGGGTCTACTGCCTGCTGACCTCCACCGGCGCCGGCTGGCTGGAGGCGGAGCGGGAAACCTTCCCCGAGCATAGCGCCGTCTACCGCAGAATGTGGGAGCAGATCTCGGCGCGGTTTGCCGATTACGGTGAGCTGCTGCTGTTCGAGGCCTGCAACGAGGTGCTGAACGCCGACAAGCTTTGGTCGAATCCGCCCAAAGAATCCTACGACGTGATGAACGAGCTGTATCAGATCTTCGTGGACACCGTCCGCGCCGGCGGCGGCTACAACACCACCCGAAACCTGGTGCTGAACCCCTACGCGGCGGCCTACGAGTACAATATGAATCAGAACTTCAAGCTTCCCCAGGACAGTACTGACGGGCATCTGATTGCCGAGGTGCACTGCTACGAGCCCAACAACTTCTGCTTCAACGAGATCAACCTGGGCTCCAACAACTTCACCAACGAGTGGGGAACCAAGGCCGAGCGGGCGAAGATCGAGATCATCATGAAGAATCTCAAGCGCCGTTTCGTGGAGGAGCTGGGCGTTCCCGTTATCGTGGGCGAGTTCGGCGTGGTTGACCGCGCCGACGAGGACACGCGGGCGCAATACGTGGGTCACTTCGCCAAAATGGCGGAGAAGTACGGCGTCAAGCTGGTGATCTTCGACGACGGCGGGGACTTTACCGTGTTCGAGCGAACCGACCTCTCCTGGCCTTACGAAAAGGTGATTGAAGCACTGCTGACCCGTGGCGCATCGGTGGAATAAACCGTCGGCTCAGCGAGCGTGCAAAAAAACAGCGGAGTGCTTTCACTCCGCTGTTTTTTCTCATATTTGCTGCAGAAACAGCCCAAGGGCACACAAAAACCATATTCCGCACAGGCTTATCCCCCAGATGAAAACCATGGGAAAACTATGCTTTTCGGTGCACTGCCCGGGGAATCGGGGATTGATGTATATCTCGTAGGTGCGGCCCTCTTGGAACAGGCGGTCCAATTTCCACCTGGAAAAATATATTCGCAGGCTTAGGTTGACATAATCTTCACCGTTGTACCGATAGGAAAATATCGGGGTATAACAGCCGGAGCCCCTGGAGCTTGTTCTTCGGCACGAGGTGTAGGTCGCGGTGATCCTGTGGGTACACCTGTTGTATCTCGCCAGGAGCTCCGCAAGGATGAAGATAATCGACAAAGGCATGGCGAGCCCCGCGCTGGCAAAAAAGGATAAATCGTTCCGGGAGGCTATCCCGATGATCTGCAGCAGGGGCATCAGCAGCCAAAACACAACGGCTAACTTGAAAAAGACCGTAAATTGCTTGGTTTTTCGATCTTTGATCAGGCAATAGATGAATGCGATGCCCACCAGCAGACCGATCACCGTTAAAAAGATAAAAAAACCATATTCTTCCCGCATTTTTTCACCGCCTTTGCACCAGTATAGCATATCTGCGCGGAAATGTAAAGATGAACGGGATAAATCCTCCCGTTTGCAGATGCGTGGCCCCCCGTTTTTCTGTAATCGGACGGATACAAAAAGGACTGTACACCGTACAGCCCTTTTTGTATTTCGCTGCTGTTTTCCGTGACAAAACTCCGGTTAGTCAAACTGCTCAAACGTACCGATCACAGTCTTGGTTTTCCTACCGATGTTTTGTCGGAAAACAAGAGCATTATTTGTTCTTGTTCTTATCCTTGTTCTTGTTGTTGCCGTTGTTCTTCTTTTCTTCGGCATCATTTTCTGCAGAGGGCTCTTCAACAACAGGTTCCTCGGGAACAGAGATTGCATCATCCTTGCCCACGACGGCCTTACCGTCGCCGAAGGTATAGGTTGCGAACTTGTTCTTCTTGAACTCCAGCTCGTGAGAACCGGCGCCGAATGCGATGGCATTGTGGCCCTTATAGGAGGGATTGTTGTCCTTCAGGCACTCGATGGCGGCATTGACCAGATCCTCGTCAACGTCCTCGGAGAACCAGAACATACCGGAAGTAGCCTGCTTCATGAACATGACGGAGACATAGCCGTCCATGGAGAGGATGGGAGCGGAGGTCGCGCCTTCGTCCACATCAATCTTCTTGAGGAATTCAACCTCACCGGTTTCCTTGTTGATGAACATGTAGCTGATGTTGGAAACCTCGCCGCTGCCGAAGGACACTTCGTCGAAGCGGATGCCGGCTTCGACGTAAATGGGCGTCTCGCCGCTTGCTACACCGATCAGGTTCTGAGAAACCTCGCGGCTGGTGGCAATGCCGTCACCGTCGACGTCAGCAGGCTCGGGCGCGTAGAAGTAAACACCTTTTTCCAGGTTCTGTGTACCGGAAACAACCACCTTGATGTCAGCATTTGCTCTGGCATTAAGGGTAACGGTATAGTTTGTAGCTTCGCCAACCTGTACAGGCTGATCAGCGAGCTCGCCGTCAATGTAAACCTTGAGCACGATGTTGTCATCTGCGTCGGTACCCTGATTCAGCGTTACATCGACCTCAACGGAGTACAGATCGCCGGACTGTGATGCTTCGGGGTTAGCGAAGCCGATGTGAGAGATTACAATCTGGTCATCCTCTGCTTCCATACCGGGCAAAGCGAGCAGGAAATCTCTCAGCGCGTTGATGCGGGTACCAACACCGGCAGGGGTACTATAAGAACGCTTTGTTGTGCTGTCGGTAAAGTTGACGATTTCCTGGGCGTAATTGTGCAGATAGCCGCCCCAGGTATTCTTCTGTGCAGTGCTGGCGGTCTTGTTGTAGTCGTAGGAATCACCGCTGTCCTTGTTGGCAATGGACCAGACGGCAGCCTGCGTAGCAGTAATGAGCTCGGAACGGTCGAGCTGATCCGCCTGCGCAAAACCGGCTTCCTTCAGTGCGGTCTTTGCTTCCTCGACAGAGACAAAGGGATAAGAGTTGGTGAGAATGGCGCGGAGCTTTGCTGCCTGCTCATCGCTGTAGTACTCACTGTCTTCCAGGTTCAGGCGCTTATAATAGTTGCCGGCCTCGGAACCGGTAGCAGCATCGCAGCAATACACCACATCATAGTTGCTCTCGCCGCAGTTGTAGACACCGTCAGGCGTCCATTCGCCGCTGTCGGCACTGGTATCGATCAGAGCGATCAAGTGTACTGCTCCGCCGCCGGTCACCTCTTTCTTGAGGGTGTGGTTACTGGTTTCGTAATAATAGTAACTGGGGATAACACCGAACAGCATGTAGGGATAGCCATCCGGGCCTTCGGTTACATTAATTTTCACGTCGTCACCATGCCAGATGTTGCCATTGTCGAGGATAGTCTGTGCCATCGCTGCCGTGCTCAGCATACCTGTGCACATCAAAGCGACCAGGAATAGGGAAAGTGCTTTCTTGAGTTTTTTTGCCATGTTTCTTTTCTCCTTTCTGAAATAAAGGTAAAATTGAAACACCGGAAGCCGGGCTGTCATGGCCATACGGCTTTAGACCCCATAGCTTTGCGTCGCGCCTTTTCAGACGGGGTGCCATTAACAGTATCTCATGCAACAAGTTTATCGCGCATTGTTGTTGATGGGATTTGCGCAATAAAGAGAGGAAACCAAAGTGTTCGCGACCACCTTGACTTCCGCAGTATGTAGTATAGCACATGTCGGTTACAAAATTGGTCATATTTTGTAAAATCCAAACTGTTTTTTTAAAAAATTCACAAAGCCTCAGCGGGACAAAGGCTTACCGGCTGCAGACAATCAATCCGCAGCCGGTAAGCCTGTACATCAAAGGAGATGGGGATATATGAAAGCCACAGGAATTGTACGCCGCATTGACGACCTCGGCCGCGTCGCGATTCCCAAGGAAATCCGCTGTACCATGCGCATCCGCGAGAGGGGGGCCGTCGAGGATATCATTGACACCATTCGACAAGTTTTGTTTGGCGATACATAGTGTAGTGGAGAAATATAAAAGAACAGCGGAGTGAAATCACTCCGCTGTTCCATTTTCGCTATGCTGCTTATGCAGTTTAGCAAGAGAAAAATCCATGGATTTCAGCTTATCCAGATCCCCCTCCAGATTCTCTTTTAACCACGACGACAATCCATACACCATTTCCGTAAATCCCATTATTTCCAAATGCTTATAATCACGGTATATAAATTTTTCACGGCTGGGGAAAGACACCATATTCTTGAGTTGTCGATCCGAAAACTCGGCAATAAACCCGTGATCGATCACGCGGGTTTTCATATCCCGCGCAAATCCAAGAACATAATATGTGCCGGCAGCCTTATCATATTCGATATAAGAGATCATCATATCCTCGTCAAACAAGATCTGATCGACAAGGGAAAAGTCGGTTGTATCATAAACAGAAATAGCGGAGTGCAAACTGTCCCGTTGGCGTTCAACATTGAGAAAAAGTTTTCCGTCCGGGGAGAAGCAAAAACCGTCACTCTGCGAACCGGAAACCTTGGAAAAGCGGAACTTCTTGAGCAGCGACAAAGACTCGAGGGAGTACACTGCAAGAAGACCGACCGTGGATTTCACCACAAAGATTTTTCCGTCGGGCGAGATCATGGGTGTATAGCCATAGGTAATATCTTTGAATTTTCTCAATTCTTTGCCTTGCTTGTCGTAAAGCCAAACCGTTCCCCCTGTGCAGCCTACCGAAAACTCTCCATTGGATGCATAACCCACAAATTTTCTCATCCAATCACTCCTTTTTGCCTTATTATATCACACCCGTACTAAAATGTAAAGACACGCAGTATAAATCTCCCCCATTTACACATACTAACATCACAAATCTGTAAAACAAGGAGATTTATATAAATGAAAGCCACCGGAATTGTACGCCGCATTGACGACCTTGGCCGCGTCGTGATCCCCAAGGAAATCCGCCGCACCATGCGCATCCGCGAGGGGGATCCCCTGGAAATTTACACCGACCGCGAGGGGGAGGTTATCTTCAAGAAATACTCTCCCATCGGCGAGCTGGCTTCCTTCGCCGCTCAGTACGCCGAGACCCTGCACAAAACCTGCTCCATGTCGGTGCTCATCTGTGACCGCGACGCCGTGATCGCCTGTGCCGGAGTGCCCCGCAAGGAATATGTGGACCGCCCCTTCAGCGATGCTCTGGAGCGGATCATGGAGGGCAGATCCCTCTACGTCTGCCGGGACGAAGGGGCGCGGATCGCCGCCGTGGAGGATGCGGAGGGCCACTATATCAGCTGTGCCATGCCCATCCTGGCGGAAGGTGACCTCATCGGCTGTGTCGTCTCCCTTGCTCCCACCGACGGCAGCGCCATGGAAAGCGAGCTGGAATCCAAGCTGGTAAGCACCGCCGCCGGCTTCCTCGGCCGTCAGCTGGAGGCATAATCTGCAGTTTTTTGGAAGGGGCGTGGGGGAACTTTTTTGCAAAAAAGGTTCCCCCACATCCACATCAAAAAGGGCTTCCGCTCACGCGGAAGCCCTTTTGCCGTGGATTTTATCATTGACAAACGTGGATTTGTTCGGTATAATTAAACCATCAACCAAATACCATCAAGGATAAAAGAGGGATCGTTATGACACACGTAAGAAATGAAATTCCCGCAAAATACAAGTGGGATCTGACCGGCATTTACGCTACCGAGGCTGACTTTGAGGCCGATTTCGCCCGCGCAAAGGCGTACATTGAAGACTTTGGCCGCCACCGCGATACCATGGCCAAGTCCGCGCAGGGGCTCTACGATGCCCTGCAGGCCAGCACCGACCTGGACCGCGTGATTACCAAGCTCTACGAGTATGCCTTCCTTTCCTCCGACCTGGACAAGTCGGACAACCGCTATCTTGCCCTCAGCGACCGCATCATGAACCTGGCCAACAGCGCCAATTCTGCGTCCTTCTTCCTCTCCCCCACGCTGGTGAAGATCAAGGACAAGACCCTTGACGCATGGTATAAGGAGCTGCCCAAATTGGAGGAGTTCCGCCGTACCATCGAGCTGAGCCGCCGCTACCGCAAGTACACCCTCTCCGATGATAAGGAACAGCTGCTGGCCGATATCGGCATCTGCCTGGGCACCAACGCCAAGGTTGAGGGGATTTTCGCCAATGCAGACCTGCCCTTCGGCAAGATCCGCGACGAGGCAGGCAAGCTGGTTGAGCTGACCGATTCCACCTACGTGCTCCGCCTGACCAGTAAGGACAGACGGGTTCGCCGGGCGGCGTTCAAGAAGCTCTACGAAACCTACAAGCAGTTTGGCAACACCTTTGCCGCTCTCTTGAGCAACACCATCCGGGAGAGAACCACCCTGGCCAAGATCAGAGGCTTCGGCTCCAGCCTGGAGGCCTCCACCTTCAATGATGAGGTCACCCCCGTGATCTACAACAACCTCATTGACACGGTCAACCGCAATATGCAGGTGATCTACGATTATTTTGACCTCAAGCGCGAGGTGCTGGGTCTGCCCGCCCTGCATATGTACGATCTGTATACCCCCCTCATCCCCGGCTGCACCAAGGAGTACAGCTTTGACGAGGCGGTGGAAACGGTGATCGACACCGTGAAGATTCTGGGCGACGAGTATGCCAGCACCCTGGAGGACGGCATCAAGAATAAGCAGTGGGTTGACGTATACCCCACTAAGGGCAAGCGCGGCGGCGCCTACAGCGCAGGCAGTTATGACACCCAGCCCTATATCCTGCTCAACTACAATGAGAAGATTGACGACGTGTCCACCCTCGCCCACGAGGCAGGGCACTCCATGCACACCTACTACTCCTGCAAGAACAATACGCCCCAGGATTCCAGCTACACCATCTTCGTGGCGGAGGTTGCCTCCACCGTCAACGAGCTGCTCTTCTGCCATAAGAAGCTCCGCGAGTCCACCAGCCGGGAGGAGAAGCTGTCGATTCTGAACCAGCTCATGGAAACCTACAAGGGCACCCTCTACCGCCAGACCATGTTCGCCGAGTTCGAGCGTGACATTCACGCCATGACCGAGGCGGGGGCAAACCTCACGCAGCAGAGCCTGTGCGAGACCTATTACAACATCGTCAAGAAGTACTTCGGCAAAAGCGTTGTTTGCGACAAGGAAATCGCCATGGAGTGGATGCGCATTCCCCACTTCTACCGCTCCTTCTATGTGTACAAGTATGCCACCTGCATTTCCGCAGCGTCGGCCATCGCCCGCAGAATCGAGAACGAGGGCGAGGCGTATATCGATCAGTATCTCGCATTCCTGTCCTGCGGCGGCAGAATCAGTCCTCTCGACAGCCTGAAGGTGGCTGGAATTGATATGTCCGATCCCGCGGTTGTGGATGCAGCCATCACCGACTTCAAGGAAGCCATCGAGATGTTCCGCGAGCTGTATTGATTGCTCCGTAAGACAAAACAGAGCGGCGGTGCCGTGCCAATGCGCACGGCACCGCTTTCCTTTTTTTGAGGCGGAAAAGCTGCCGCCGGTTTCAAATTTTTTTGCATATGAATGAATATTTTTTCGTTTTTGT
Source organism: Clostridia bacterium (assembly GCA_017466495.1). GTDB lineage: Bacteria > Bacillota > Clostridia > Oscillospirales > CAG-272 > SIG693. Next base: position 367 of record JAFTUB010000100.1, on the reverse strand, counting down.
CGATTATTATACATATTCGCAGGAGAAAATCGGATATTTATGCACTATGCTTCTTGACAAATTTCCATTTTGCGGTATAATATATGGTAACATGAAATTTTGTTCGCATTTTTCGGAGGAACACGTCCATGCAAAAGAAAATCAAGGTATTTATCGACGGCCGCGAGGGCACCACGGGACTGAAAATTCTCGAGCGTTTTGCCGGCCGCGACGACCTGGAGCTGATTGAGATTCCCGACGAGCTGCGGAAGGATCCCACCGCCCGTGCCCAGCGGCTCAACGCTGCCGATATTGCGTTTCTGTGTCTGCCCGACGCCGCTGCCCGGGAGGCGGTGGCCATGGTGACCAACCCCAACACGCGAATTAT
>JAFTUB010000099.1 GCA_017466495.1 Clostridia bacterium | reverse complement strand
AGCCTTTTTCAAAAGGCACCCTTCCCCCGAGACTCAACGTTTTTCTGAAAGGAAAATTCCTATGACCGAACGTCAATCCCACATTCGCAATTTTTCCATCATCGCCCACATTGACCACGGCAAATCCACCCTGGCCGACCGCATCCTGGAGCACACCCAGGCGGTGGCCAAGCGGGACGTGACCGAGCAGATGCTGGACAACATGGATCTGGAGAAGGAGCGGGGCATCACCATCAAGGCCCGCGCCGTCAAGCTGGACTATACCGCACCCGACGGGCAGGCCTATGTCCTCAATCTCATCGACACCCCCGGGCACGTGGACTTCAACTATGAGGTCAGCCGTTACCTCAATGCCTGTGAGGGTGCGCTGCTCATCGTGGATGCCACCCAGGGCATCGAAGCCCAGACCCTGGGCAATGCCTATCTTGCCGTGGATGCCAACCTGGAGATCGTGCCCGTCATCAACAAGATCGACCTGCCCTCGGCTGATGTGGATAAGGTTCGCGGAGAGATCGAGGACGTCATCGGCATTCCCGCCGAGGACTGCCCCGCCGTTTCGGCTAAGATGGGGCTGAACATCGATCAGGTGCTGGATAAGATCGTCTCGGATATTCCCGCCCCCGGGGGGACGAGAATGCTCCCCTGAAATGTCTGATTTTTGATTCCTACTACGACTCCTATCTCGGCGTTGTGGTATATGTCCGCGTGGTGGACGGCACCCTGCGCTCCGGCGACCGCATCCGCATGATGGCGGGGGGCGCCGAGTTTGAGGTGGTGGATGTGGGCACCATGGAGGCCTTCGGCCTGGCCAAGTGCGAAGCCCTGCGGGCAGGCGAGGTAGGGTACATCACCGCCTCCATCAAGAACGTGACCGATACCCAGGTGGGTGATACCGTGACCCATGCCGACCGCCCCGCCGCCGAGCCCCTGCCGGGCTTCAAAAAGGTGGTGCCCATGGTTTACGCGGGTATTTACCCCGCCGACGGCGCCCGCTACGGCGACCTGCGGGATGCCCTGGAGAAGCTGCAGCTCAACGATGCGGCGCTGGTGTTCGAGCCCGAGACGTCGATTGCCCTGGGCTTCGGTTTCCGCTGCGGATTTTTGGGTCTTCTGCACATGGAGATCATCGAGGAGCGGCTGGAGCGGGAGTTCAATCTGGATCTGATCACCACCGCTCCCAGCGTAATTTACGAGGTCAAGCGCCGGGGCGGCGAGGTGGAGCGCATCGACAACCCCTCCAACTATCCTGCCGCCGATGAGATCGAGATGGCGGCCGAGCCCATTGTGAAGGCAAGTATCATCACCCCCACCGATTATGTGGGCGGGCTGATGGATCTGTGTCAGGACCGCCGGGGCACCTTCATTGATATGAAGTATTTGGATTCCGAGCGGGTGGAGCTGCATTATGAGCTGCCTCTCAACGAGATCATCTACGACTTTTTCGATGCCCTGAAGTCCCGTTCCAAGGGATATGCGTCCCTGGACTATGAGTTTGCCGAGTACCGCCCGTCCAAGCTGGTGAAGCTGGACTTCCTGCTCAACGGCGAGCAGGTGGACGCCCTGTCCTTCATTGTGCACGAGGAGAAGGCCTACGGCCGTGCCCGCAAGATTGCCGAGAAGCTGAAGGAGAACATCCCGCGCCAGCTCTTTGAGGTGCCGATTCAGGCGGCCATCGGTTCAAAGGTGATTGCCCGCGAGACGGTGAAGGCTCTGCGCAAGGACGTGCTGGCCAAGTGCTACGGCGGTGACATTACCCGTAAGAAGAAGCTGCTGGAAAAGCAGAAGGAAGGCAAGAAGAAGATGCGTCAGCTGGGCTCGGTACAGGTTACCCCCGAGGCCTTTATGGCGGTGTTGCGTCTGGATGATGAATAAGGTTGCGGGGCGCTGCCCCGGGCCCCGCTTAAGGGTGCTTTTTGAAAAAAGCACCCTTAAGGATCCCGCAAAAACTTCCTGAAATTTTGTGTGAAAGGTGGATATTCTTCCGATGAAAAAGGCGGATAACAAGCCGCTGGGCTTGTATGTGCATATTCCTTTCTGCGCGTCGAAGTGCGCTTACTGTGATTTTTACTCCTTTGTACCGGAGGATGAGGCGCAGCAGAAGCGGTATGTTTCTGCGCTTCAGCTGCAGATGGAGGACTGGGCATCTGCCTGCCGCGGATACGAGGTGGACAGCGTGTTCATCGGCGGGGGAACGCCCACCGTGCTGCCCCCGAAGCTGCTGCACCGGGTGATTGATTCTCTGTGGCGGAATTTCTCCCTGACCGATGATGTGGAGATCACGGTGGAGGCAAACCCTGCTACGGTGGATCTGCGGGATCTGCGGAAGCTGCACCGGGCGGGGGTCAACCGTCTGAGCATGGGCCTGCAGTCGGCACACGACAGCGAGCTGTCGCTGCTCGGTCGTGTGCATTCCCGGGAGGAGTTCGAGCAGTCCTTCTCGGATGCGCGGGATGCGGGCTTTGACAACATCAATGTGGATCTGATGTACGGTATCCCCCGTCAGAGTGAGGCTTCCTTCCTCAAGTCGCTGAATGTGGCCTCCCTCCTGGGACCTGAGCACATTTCGGTGTACGGGCTGAAGATCGAGGAGGGGACACCCTTCCATGCCATGCAGAACGAGCTGTTTTTGCCCGATGAGGACACCGAGTACAGTATGTATATGCAGTGCGTGGACTACCTGGCCAGCCGGGGCTACAAGCAGTATGAGATCAGCAATTTCTCCCGTCCCGGTTTCCGCTGTCGCCACAACCTCAAGTATTGGCAGTGCGGGGAGTACCTGGGCCTGGGTGTTGCCGCCCACAGCGATTTCGGAGGCGAGCGCTTCTCGGCTCTGCGGGATATCGGGGTTTACATCGACGGACTGGAACTGGTGGGTCAGGCCGACACCATTTGGGAAGACCGCCGGGAGATTCCCGAAGATGAGCGCATGAGCGAGTTCGTGATGCTGGGGATGCGCCTGTCGGACGGTGTCAGCGCGGCTGAGTTTGAGGACCGCTTCGGCAGTTCGCTGGATGCCTACTGCGGAGAGAAGCTGAAAGCCTATATTCCCGACGGCTTTGTGACCTTTGACGGCGACCGCTATGCCTTCACCGCTAAGGGAATGTATGTCAGCAATTACATCCTTTCCTCGGTTCTGCCCCTGGATTACGCCGGGGCGGAGAATTGAGGCGTTCCCGATAAACGGGGAGCCGCGCAGATTTGCGCGGCTCCCCGTTTGTGTATGCGATGTAAATTTTTGTCCCCTGGGGGGCAAAAATATTGATTTTGAGCGGAGATTGTGCTATAATTGTCAAAGTGATCCAGGCGGGTCACGATGTTTCCGGAGCCGCAGTGGGGGTGGCCTATGCTGCGGTGTTCGGTTTTTCTTATTCCGTTTTGATAGGAGATTTCCCCATGAAGAAGCCTTTTCTGCGTTTTCTCGCCCTCTTGCTGTGTGTGGTTTCGCTGCCTGCTGCTGCGGCTTTTCCGTCTTCGGCTGCGCTGAAGCAGTACAATGACAGCGACCTTACCGAGATCGCCAAGCTCCCCGAGAGCAGCGGATCCTATTCCTCTCAGGGCATGGCGGTGGGAGAGAAATACATTTACGCCGCGCAGGTTGGCGGCGATAACAGCATTGCCACCATTACCCGTGTGGACCGGGAGAGCGGCAAAACCGTAAAAATGCGGGATGCCGCCACGGGAAGAGGGTATTTTGAATGCCTGGGCCATGCCAACGACATGGATGTGGTGACAGTGGACGAGGTGGAATACCTTACCGTGCTGACCTATGGAGGCGGTGTGGTGATTTTTGAGGTGCAGGACACCAAGCTGAAGCTGCACGGGGAATACACCACCAAGCGGGGCAGCAATACGGTTTCCCCCGGAAGCCTGTCGGTGAAGTCGGTGGAGGGCAGTGTGATTACCTTCCTGTGCCGCCAGGGCTACGATCTTCATTACGCTACGCTGGATCTGGATGCCGACACGGATGAGATCAAGCTGGCCCCCAAGTATTCGCTGAATCCCACCACACCCGTCATCAATGGAAAGAGCTATAATTTTTCGGGATGGCTCGGCCAGGGCATTGGTGTGGTAGGGGATATGGTACTGGTGATCATCACCGGAAACCATGTGGTGGAGACCATCAACCACAGCATTATCCTGGGCTATGACCTGTCCAAGGCGACCTCCTATCGGTTGACCGCGCCCGATCTTGCTTTCTACATTGTTTCGGATAAATATTGCGGTCTGTTTGAGATTGAGGACTGCGACGTGGCTCCCGATGGGAAGATATACTTCAACACCAACGGCCGCCGGTATATCAACGGCTCCAGCGATGACGGCGTGTATTCCTTTGATGCCTATACCTTCAAGAATGTGGAGCCCCTGGTCAGCGAGCGCGGCCTGCGTGTGAAGGCAGAGGCCGGTGCCGGAGGAACCATCTCTCCTGCCGGTACGACCGCGGTGGAGGAGGGCGGCGAGGTGATCTGCACCGTCCGTCCCGATCCGGGCTTCCGGATTGATACCGTTACGGTAAACGGCAGGCAGGTGGAGGCCGCGGAGACCTATACCTTCTCGGATATCCGGGAAAGCCAGTCCATCAAGGTGACCTTCAAGTGGGATAATCCCTTTGCCGATGTGGACGAGGACGACTGGTTCTACGATGACATGAAGTATGTGTACCAAAATGGCATCATGCGGGGAACTGCAGATACGGTGTTCAGCCCCGACATGACCCTGACCCGGGCGCAGATGGTGACCATGCTCTGGCGCATGGCCGGCGAGCCTTCTTCCAGAGCTGCCTCTTTTACCGATGTACCTGAGGGACAGTGGTATTCCGACGCGGTGGCATGGGCCGCCTCCAAGAAGATCGTGGAGGGCTACGGTGATGGGAAGTTCTACCCCGACAATGCCCTCACCCGGGAGCAGGCGGTGGCCATTCTTCACCGCTATGCGGGGAGCGAAGAGGTGAGCGTTTACTCCGCAATGTACCTCTCCAGCGATTGGGCCCGGGAGAGCGTGAGCTGGGCCGCGGAGAAGGGGCTGCTGAGCGACATCGACACGGATATGATGGATATGACCCGCGACGCCAACCGCGCAGAGGTGGCTGCGATCCTGACGAGATTTTGCGCAAAGATAAGCGGCTGATTATACGGCCGACTGTGCGGGATGCCGTGGAAAGACACGGCATCCCGCACGTTTTTGCGGAAGATTGCATTGACATCTCCCCGGATATTCGGTATAATATATCCGAATTCAACGGCGGGTACGTGCATTTCCCGCCGCGCTGCTGACCAAAAGGAGAATCGTATTATGACACTTTCCACCTCCACCTGGCTGATGAGCAACGTGCCGGGTAAGAATCGTTATTATACCATTGAAGAAAGCCTCAACGCCCTCAGAGAAGCCGGCTTTACCACGGTGGACGGCCACCTTTGGGCCTTCAGCTGCCATGGCCGTCCTCTCAGCGAGGACAACTGGCGGGAATGGACGCAGGAGACCCGTGCCCTGGCCGACCGCCTGGGCATCACCTTTCGCCAGACCCACGGGCAGACCCTGGGCGGCGGCAACTGGGATGACCCCAACTTTGCCGATGCCGACTTCGTTTGGGCCATGAACTATCGCTGCATCGAGGCCACCAAAATGCTGGGAGCCGACTGGATGGTGATGCATCCCTCCAACCTGCCCCATGATCCGCTGTACAATCGCAAAAAGGCGAGAGAGGCCAATCTGCGCTACCTTGCCCCCTTCATTGAGGCGGCGAAGAAGGTGGGGATTGGCATTGCCGTGGAGAACATGGTAGATTTCGGCGGCCGCCGCCGTCGTTACTGCGGAGGCGACCCTGAGGAGCTGATCGAGCTGGTGGACACCATCAACGATCCCTCTGTCGGCATCTGCATCGACACCGGCCACGCCCACGTCAGCGGCATTCATGTGGGTGAGTTTATCCGCATGGTGGGAAGTCGGCTGAAGGCGACGCACATTAACGACAACAATCGGGATGGGGACACCCATCTGCCGCCCTTCATGGGCAGCATCAACTGGGCAGACACCATGCACGCCCTGGCCGAGATCGGGTATACCGGGGATTTCTCCTTTGAGATCGGTTCGCACCGCTTCCCTGCAGAGCTCCGCTCTGACTGGTGCCGCTTTGTCCACAACCTCGGCGAGCAGCTGCTCTCCATGGCAAAATAACGCAGAACAAAAAGCCGTGTGCATCGAACCGATGCACACGGCTTTGACTTCGCAATTTGCTTTATTCGGTAACAAAAATGTAGGGGTAAACTTCCTGACCGCCGTCCACGGTGTAGAATTCCACATCGGGGTAGCACTCGGCAATCCAGGCGGACAGGGCCTCCACCTCGGCGGGATCGGTGTCCTTGCCCACGAAGGTGGTGATGAGGTAGAGGTCGGCGATGCCCATTTTCTCCAGCAGCTGCTTGGCCGCGTCAAGACGGTTGGGGCAGGAGACCAGCATCTCCTTGCCTACGAAGCCGATGTGGTCGCCGCACTCGATGTGTACGCCGCCCAGATCCGCGCGGCGGATGGAGGTGGAGATGCAGCCGGTGGAAACCATGGTCATGGCCTCGCTGAGGGTGGCCGCGATCTGCTCGGGATCCCCGGACTCGAAGTTGAGGGAGGAGATGGCCGCATAGCCCTGGCCAAGGTCCTTGCTCTCGATGACCCGGACATGGCCGTTCTCGTATAGCTGTGCCGCCTGCTTGGCCGCCATGATGATGTTGCCGTTGTTGGGAAAGACGAAGATATTTTCGGCATTGACCCGTTCAAAGGCGGCAAGGAAGTCCTGGGCGGAGGGGTTCTGGGTCTGACCGCCGGACACCACCTCGTCAACACCCAGCTGGCGGAAGAGGGCGCGAATGCCGTCACCTGAAGCTACCGCTACGGTGCCAAAGTCCTTGACCTCGCGGGCGGTGGGGGAATCCTGCATGGCAGGCAGATCCGCGGTGACGGTGTGGTTGTGCTGAACGCTCATGTTCTCGATCTTCACCGAGAGGAACTCGCCGTACTGGCGGCAGAACTGCAGCACGGCATCGGGGGTCATGGTGTGCACGTGGAGCTTGACGATGGTGCCGGTTTTGAAGGCAACGATGGAGTCGCCCACCGTCTGCAGGTATTCAGTAACGGTTTTGACGTCGAATGCCTCGGGGTCTGTCTTGCTGTTGAGCAGCTGAAGAAGGAGCTCGGTGCAGTAGCCGTAGGTCATTTCGCTGTCGGGGCCAAAGGCCGAGAAGTCCACCTCGGGCTGCTGGAGCTGAACGATGCGGGCATTTCCCCCGTCAATCTCCTCGCCAATGAGGATTTTGTAAAAGCCCTGCATGATGTAAAGCAGGCCTGCACCGCCGCTGTCCACCACGCCTGCTTCCTTCAGGGCGGGAAGCAGATCGGGGGTGCGCTGCAGGGAGTTGTACATTTCTTTGATCAGGTCCGAGATGAGGCTGGTGATGGTGCTGGCCTCGCTGATGCGGGAGACGGCGTACTGCACCGCCTCGCGGGCCACGGTGAGGATGGTGCCCTCCGTGGGGGTGATGACCGAGGCATAGGCCTGCTTGACGCCCTCCTGAAGTGCGGCGCCCACCGCCTGGGCGTTGGCCCGGCGATGCTTGGCAAAGCCCCGGGTCAGACCGGCGAAGAACTGGGAGAGAATGACGCCGGAGTTGCCGCGGGCGCCCAGGAGCATTCCCTGGGAAAGCTTCTGGGCCGCATCGGCCAGATTGTTGGTCTGCACCCGATCCAGGGCGGCCACACCGCCCTCCATGGTCATGCGCATATTGTCCCCGGTGTCGCCGTCGGGCACGGGGAAGACGTTGAGGTTGTTTACCTCCTCGGCGTTGGAGCGGAGCTGAGCCGCACCTCCGCGCACCATATTGGCAAACATCTCTCCATCGAGAAATTTATCCTTTTCGGACACGTCGACTGCCTTGTCCTTGTCCGGAATGTCTTTCTTGAGCATAGCTGTCCCCTTTGTTTCGGATGAGATGAAGGTCTTCCGCCGGCAATCAGTCTACCCGACGGTCGCCCCAGAAGAAGAGGGCAACGGTGCCGGGGCCGGTGTGGCTGCCGATGGTGGTACCGATGTTGTTGATGAGCACTTTACCGTTCAGGTTGGGGAAGGCCGCTTCCACCAGATCAGCCACGGCGCGGGCGTCGTCATAGCAGGCGGAGTGGCAGATGTAGCACTTGCCGCTGTAGTCAAGACCGCCCTCGGCGTGTTCCTTCATCATCTCCACAATGCGGTTGATGACGCGCTTCTTGGGGCGTACCTTTTCCCGGGGGATCAGGTGGCCTTCGTTGTCCATGTTCAGAAGCGGGCAGATGCCCAGAATTCCGCCGATGGCACCTGCAGTCTTGGAGACGCGGCCGCCCTTGACGAAGAAGGTCAGGTCGGAGGAGAAGAACCAGTGATGCATGGTGAGGCGGTTTTCCTCAACCCATGCGGCCAGCTCGGCGGCACCCATGCCGCTGTCCCGCAGGTCGGCCAGCTTGTCCATGATCAGGCCGTAGCCCGAAGAAGCGCCCAGGGAGTCAACAATATAGATCTTGCGCTCGGGATATTTCTCAGCCAAAATACTCACAGCAGCGCGGGCCGACATATGGGTGCCCGAGAGGCCGGAGGAAAGGGTGACGTGCACCACATCCTGTCCCGCGGCCAGGAACTGCTCAAAATACTCGGCATATTCCCCGGCGCTGACCTGGGCGGTCTTGGTGTCGACACCGTTCTGCATGGCGGCGTAAAAATCCTCGAAGGGCATGGACTTACCCAGGTCATCGTTGTACTCCACGCCGTCCATATAGAAGTGGAAACAGATGTAGTGAATGTCCCGGGAGGCGAAATGTTCGTGGGAAAGGTCTGCTGTGGAACAGCAGCTGAGCACGTAATTCTGCATGGTATCGGTTCCTTTTCGGATAGTTGTATTTTGTGGGAGATATATAATAAGCTGGTATATTGTATCATATTCTTTGAAAAAAATCAACCCTATTCCAACAATTCAATGGAAAAACAGCATGGATGAAGGGGAAAATTCCTGAAAATTTACCATGGGGACACACTTTTTCCATGGTGCGGCCAAGAAAATGCGGTATGCTATACACCGCCGGGATCACCCGGCGGAATTTTTGGCTTCAAGGAGAGACCCGATATGTCCCATGCAGTTTGTATCTTTGATTTTGACGGCACCCTGGTGGATTCCATGCCCAACTGGTCGGAGAAAATGCTGAACATTCTTCGTGCATCGGGGGTGGACTACCCCGATGATATTATTCGCATCATCACCCCCCTGGGAGACGGAGGCTCTGCCGATTATTTCCGGGATATGCTGGGGGTGAAGATGTCCCACGAGGAGATGTTCGCCCGGATGGATGCCTACGCACTCCCCTGCTATCGGGACAAGATCCCCGCCAAAGCCGGGGTGGAGGCATACCTGCGCCGCCTGCACGCTGAGGGCGTAAAACTCTGTATCCTCACCGCCAGCCCTCACAAAATGCTGGATCCCTGCCTTGCACGGCTGGGGCTTACCCCCCTGTTCACACAGATCTGCTCCAGCGATGATTTTGGAATGCCGAAATCCGATCCCGCCATTTATCTTGCCCTGCTGGATCGGCTTGGCGTTTCTGCTGCCGATGCCGTCTTCTTTGACGATAACCTCTGCGCCATCGAGACCGCGGCCAAGGCCGGACTCTGTACCGTTGGGGTGTACGATCCCACCGGTGAGTCCTTCGCCGATGAACTCCGGGCGGCGGCCGACCACTATCTGCACAGTTTTGAGGGTGCGCCGATATTTTAAGAGAACCGGGGAGGAGCTTTTTGAAAAAAGCTCCTCCCCGGACCCCTCCGCAAAAACTTTAAAAACGCCCTTGTTTGAAGTTTTTGCGGGATTCATAAGGGGGCTTTTTTCAAAAAGCCCCCTTATGTGGGGTTTGGGGCAAAGCCCCAAAAAGAAATTTCGCAAATATGCTTGCCAAACGCGGAAAAATATGCTATAATACAAACGTAAACAGAGAGTTTGCGGTGCTGACGGGATGTGAATTGACACAGTGCGCTGCAAATCATTGACCATAGCCGACCGTCTGGGCAGCTCCGTTTTCTTCGGGGGTGCTTTATTTTTTTCCCCCAATCACGATGATTCAAGGAGGATGTTAGGATGAACTTTACACAGTGGAACGGCTTTCATGAGGGTATCTGGCAGCAGGAGATCAACGTCCGTGACTTTATCCTGCAGAATGTCACTCCCTACAGCGGCGACGAGAGCTTCCTCGCCCCCGCCACGCCCCGCACCGCAGCAATGCTGGAGAAGGTGCAGGCGCTCTTCCGTGAAGAGCGGGAGAAGGGCGGGGTACTGGACATCGACACCGAGACCGTCTCTTCACTCTGCAACTATGCCCCCGGCTATGTGGATCGCGACCATGAGCTGATCGTTGGCCTGCAGACCGACGCACCCCTCAAGCGCAGTATCCATCCCTTCGGCGGTATCCGTATGGTTCGTGAGGCCTGCGCTGCCTACGGCTATCAACTCTCGGATAAGGTGGAGCAGCACTTCACCTACCGCACCACCCACAATGACGGCGTCTTCCGCGTCTACTCCCCCGAGATGCGTGCCGCACGGCACTGCGCCCTGCTCACCGGCCTGCCCGATGCCTACGGCCGCGGCCGTATCATCGGCGACTACCGCCGCGTGGCACTCTACGGCGTGGATGCCCTGATCGAAGCCAAGAAAGCCGACAAAAACAACCTCGGCATGGGGGATATGAACACCGACACCATCCGTCTCTCCGAGGAGCTGTACCAGCAGATCACCTTCCTCACCCGTCTCAAGGAAATGGCAGCCTCCTACGGCTTTGACATCAGCCGTCCCGCCGCCAACGCCAAGGAAGCCATCCAGTGGACCTATTTCGGCTATCTTGCCGCCAATAAAGAGCAGAACGGTGCCGCCATGTCCTTCGGCCGCACCTCCACCTTTTTCGATATTTACATCGAGCGCGACCTGCAGGCCGGCATTCTTGACGAGGCCGGTGCCCAGGAGCTCTTCGATGACCTGGTGCTCAAGCTGCGCATGATGCGTCACCTCCGCACCCCCGAGTACAACGAGCTCTTCGGGGGCGATCCCATGTGGATCACCGAAGCGGTGGGGGGCATGGCAGAGAACCACAGTACCCTGGTCACCCGCTCCTCCTTCCGTATGCTCCACACCCTGCAGACCCTCGGCCCCGCCCCCGAGCCCAACCTCACCGTGCTTTGGAGCGAGCATCTTCCCGAAGCCTTCAAGCGCTTCTGCGCCAGGATCTCCATCGAGACCGATGCCATCCAGTACGAAAATGACGACCTGATGCGTCCCCGCTTCGGAGACGATTATGCCATCGCCTGCTGCGTTTCTGCCATGCGGGTGGGCAAGCAGATGCAGTTCTTCGGTGCCCGTACCAACCTGGCCAAGCTTTTGCTCATCGCCCTCAACGGCGGTGTGGATCAGACCACCGGCACCCGCCTCGGCCCTCAGACCGAGCCTATGACCGACGGCGTGCTGGACTACAATGCGGTGCTGGCCCGCTACAAGACCTACCTCAGCTGGCTCTGCCGCCTCTACGTCAACACCATGAACTGCATTCACTATATGCACGACAAGTACGCCTACGAAAAGACCCAGATGGCCCTCCACGATACCGATGTGGAGCGGCTCATGGCCTTCGGCGTGGCGGGCCTTTCGGTGATTACCGACTCCCTGTCTGCCATCCGTTATGCCAGCGTCCGTCCCATCACCGACGAGAACGGGCTGATCTGCGACTTTGAAACGGTGGGCGATTTCCCCAAGTACGGAAACGATGACAACCGGGCTGACTACATCGCCCAGGAGCTGATCCACCTGGTCCACGAGGAGCTGAAGAAGACCCCCACCTACCGCGGGGCAAAGCACACCCTGTCTGTGCTGACCATTACCTCCAACGTGGTCTACGGCAAGAAGACCGGGGCGACTCCCGATGGCCGCCGTGCCGGCGAGCCCTTCGCTCCCGGCGCCAATCCCATGCACAATCGGGAGAGCTGCGGCGCGGTGGCATCCCTCAACTCGGTGTCCAAGCTGCTTTATGCCGATGCCATGGACGGCATCTCCAACACCTTCTCCATCGTTCCCGACGCCCTCGGCCGCACCGAGGAGGATCGGGTGAGCAACCTCGTCTCGGTGCTGGGGGGCTACTTCTCCCAGGATGCCCACCACCTCAATGTGAACGTCCTTAATCGGGAGACTCTGCGCCTGGCCTACGAAAATCCCGAAGCCTACCCCAACCTGACCATCCGCGTGTCGGGCTATGCCGTCAACTTCTGCCGCCTCTCCCGCGAGCAGCAGCGTGAGGTCATCGCCCGCACCTTCCACGAGCAGCTGTGAGCGGCTCCGATCTGACTCTCCGCATCCATGCCTTCCAGTCCATGGGGACGGTGGACGGCCCCGGAGTGCGGGCGGTGATCTTCACCCAGGGCTGCCCCCTGCGGTGCGCCTGCTGCCACAACCCCGACACCTGGGATCCCCGGGGCGGGGAGGAGACCGACATCGACACCCTCATCCGCCGCATCGAGCGCTGCCGCCCCTATTTCGGTCCCCGGGGCGGGGTGACGGTGTCGGGGGGCGAGCCCCTGATGCAGGCCGAGGCTCTGCTCCCCCTCTTCCGCCGTCTGCGGGAGAAGGGCATCCACACTGCGCTGGACACCTCGGGCTGTCGGCTGGATGATGCCGTCCGGGCTCTGCTGGCCGAAACCGATCTGGTTTTGCTGGACTATAAGTACACCAATGACGAGGACTACCGCCGCTATGTGGGAATGCCCATGGCGGGGGCAGACCGGTTTCTTGCCTGCCTGCAGGAGATGGAGAAGGAGACCTGGCTTCGCCATGTTTACATCCCCGGGCTCAATGACAACGATGATTCCCTTGCCCGCCTGCAGGAGATCGGTGAGGCGCATTCCTGCGTCAGCCGTATCGAGATCCTGCCCTTCCGTCGCCTCTGCCTGGAGAAATATGCCGAGCTGGGCATCCCTTTCCCCCTGGCTGACACGCCGGAGCCCACGGCCGCCGATCTGGCGGTGTTGCAGGAGAAGTATCCTATGCTTTTTATATAAAAGACCTTGAGGGAGCCTTTTGAAAAAGGCTCCCTCAAACTCCCGCGAAAACTTTCCAAAATGGGTTTTGTGAAAGTTTTTCGGGAGGGGTTCGGGGAGGGACTTTTTTCAAAAAGTCCCTCCCCGATTTTTTTATTCTTGATCAATAATATTCTTCGCCCAGCAGTTTGACTTCAGCAGGGGGATGGCGATCAGGACCTTGACCAGGTCGGTCCCCTGCACCAGGGTGTAGCAGGTCATGATGGGAAGTGCGGTCATGCGGCAGAGGATCACCGACAGGGTGGCCGACACGCCCAGGGTAAAGACGCAGTCGAAAAGGAAGGTGACCAGGGTCTTTCCCCCCGAGCGCAGGGTGAAATAGACCACGTGCACAAAGGCGTGGGCGGGAAGGACAATGCCCTGGATGCGCAGCATACTCACCGCCAGGTCGTGGGTCTGTCCCCCCACCTCGTAGAGCAGGGGAATCAGGGGCGCGGCCAGGAAGAGCAGCCCGCCCATGATTAGGTGGGAGATCAGGGTGACGAAGATCAGCCGGCGGTCGGTTTCCTTCGCCTGCTCGATGTTCCCCGCGCCCAGCTGCTGGCCCACCATGATGGCCACCACTGAGCCCATGGCAAACATGAGCACGCAGAAGAGGCTCCATGCTGTAGAGGCGATGTTGTTGGCCGCCACCACCTCAAGCCCCGGGAGGACTAGCTGCTGCTGATGACGGTCATCCCCACCGACCACAGGCTCTCGTTGAGCATCAGGGGCGCGCCCTTGACGAAAATGTTCCGACACAGGCGGCCGGGGATGCGCAGGCTGCGGTACGCCCCCACAATGAAGGGATACTGCGCCGCGTGGAGATGGGTGTAGACCATGATGTACACCGCCTCGAGAATACGGGCGATCACGGTGGCCAGCGCGGCACCTGCTACGCCCATTTCGGGAAAGAAGAAGGCACCGTAGATAAGGCAGTAGGTGAGCACCAGGTTGGTGACGATGGCGATCACCGAAGCGATCATGGGGTGCAGGGTCTGCCCGGTTTCCCGCAGAAGCCCCGCATAGGTCTGGGACAGCATGAAGGGGATCAGTCCCCACAGCGAGATGTGCAGATAGGACATGGCGTAGTCCAGGGTTTCTGCCACCGCGGCGGGAGAGTTGTTTTCGTTGGAGAGGAACAGCATGGCCAGCCCGTCCCCCCACAGAAGGAATACCCCGATGGAGAGCAGGGTGACGGCCGAGCCGAAGACAATGCGGAAGCGGAAGGTGTCCCGCATTCCCCGCCAATCCAGCACGCCGTAGAACTGCGCCCCGAAGATCGAAGCCCCGGAGAGCACGCCGAAGAGGGTGAGATTAAAGACCAGGAAGAGCTGATTGATGATGGACACACCGCTGAGGGATGCCTCCCCCAGTGCGCCCACCATGACGTTGTCCAGCAGGCTGACCAGGTTGGTGATCCCCTGCTGAATGATCAGCGGGATGGCAATGGCCAGCATCATGCGCCAGAAGGCCCGGTCGCCGAGGTATTTATTCTTGAGTTGTTTCCACATGATTTGCGTTTTCCTTTGGGGTATAGTCTGCCCGGATGCGGGCATCCATATATGCCCAGCGGGTGTTGATGAAGTCCCGCAGGTACTGCACCTGCTTGGCGTGGGTGTTGTAGATCCCCGCATGGACCGCGCCTGCCCCGATCTGATAGGGCATGATGTTCCAGCGGCGGAAGTTCTGTACCTGCGCCTCCGCTACCTGGGCTTCGTAGTCATCAATGGCCGCCAGGGCGGTGTCAAGAAGGCCGGCCCCCACCTCGTTCCAGCGGGCATAGAGGGCATCGGTGAAGGCGGGGTAGGTGATGAGATGATTCATCCAGTTTTCGGAGATGTACTGGTAGGTGGACTCGGTGGTGCACCAGCCGTCGTAGCCACGGATGTCACCGTAGTGGTTGCCGAAGGCCATGTCAAAGTCCCACACGGGGCCCATCATCAGTCGGCCCCCCTCCCGCTTCCAGAGGTAGCAGGAGCGGTAGTAGGCCGACTCGGTGTTGAAGGTCAGCTCGGTAAGGATGAACCAGTCCACGAAGGAGTCCAGATCGATGAGCGCCTCCCATCCATCGTCGTTTACGATGGCCTGCTCGGCGGCAAGAATGTAGTTCTTGGCGTAGAGAAATTCGGGGGTGTTGGCCCGGTCGCTCTTGGGTTCCTTGACGTAGACCCGCTTGAGCAGATCGGCGTTGAAGAAGTCTTTATTGTATACATTCTCCCCGTCAAAA
Source organism: Clostridia bacterium (assembly GCA_017466495.1). Taxonomy (GTDB): domain Bacteria; phylum Bacillota; class Clostridia; order Oscillospirales; family CAG-272; genus SIG693. The sequence goes on along the minus strand of JAFTUB010000099.1, from coordinate 11,188 downwards.
TCCCAGCCGATCTCGATGAGAAAGCCGATGTCAAGCCCGCCGAAGGAGGAGGGGGTGTCGCCTTCCTTGGGGGAGAAGTCCAGCCGTCCGCGGCCTTCCTCGATTTTGTCGGCGAAGGTGTAGATCCCCAGGTATTCCCCGCCCAGATACAGGTTGACGGGGAAATGGGTGGAGGTGTATTCCATGCCCGTAAGGGTCGCGGCGATGCGGTGGGCCACGCAGTTGCGGATCAGGGATTTGTCGGCGTAGTTGGACACCAGCACCCAGTCCCGATTCTTGGGCAGCCCGAAGAGGGGCGCCCCCGCATCCAGCTTAATGCGGTAGGATTTCTTGGGGAAGGTGGTCCAGGAGGCGTTCCCCCGTCCGCGGATCTGCATGGGGTAGGCCTCGCCGTCGATGTACATGACGCCGTGCACATAGTCGGTTTTGTTGAGAATGGGGGCATTTTCGTCGGTGTAGATCTGCATGACGGGAATGCCGCCGCTGATGCGGTAGGGACAGAGCAGATAGGTGCGGGTTCCGCCCAGCCCGTCGGTGAGGGTCACCTCGTGGGTGGTGCGCAGGTCATAGGTCCTGGCCGGGGCGGTGCCGTTGGCAGTGAAATAAAGGGTGGCGTTCTCCAGGTCGGCATCCCACGCTGTCAGGGGATATCCGAAGGAGAGCACATTTCCCCGCACCGCAAACCGGCAGTCCGCCCAAAGTCCGCCGGTGTCGGCCCGGGCGAAGGAGATGCCCTCTACCCGAACATCACCGATGCCGCCCAGCGGGCTGTAGTTGCTGTCCCCGTTGAAGGCGGCCACGTTGCAGTAAAGGGCCGCATCCTCGGGAGAGGGCAGAGGTCCCTGCCACACCAGCGTGCAGAAGGGAGCATCAACGGTGAGATAACCCGAGGCGAGCAGATCTGCCGCGGCGGTATGGATGACGATTTTCCCCATCTCCCGGGTGGAGATGAGAATGCCGCAGGGGGTGTCGGGCACCGTCTCGGGGAGATAGTGCAGCGTCACGGGGCGGTCGATGACGATTTCCCCGGTGGGCACAAAGGGGAGGGTGATGCAGATGGGTGCTTCGGCCGAAGGATCGGCGGCAATGGCACGAAGCTCCTCCTCGCTGCCCGCCCGAAGGGCATGGGCCAGGGGATCAGCGGTGGTTTCGGGGGGCGCGGTGGTCTCGGTGACGGGAGGATCGGTTTGGAGCGGAGCGAAGGTCTGCGGAGGTGCCGCAGATGTCGCGGGAGGTGCGGTGGTCTCGGTGACGGGAGGGTGCGTTTCGTCGTGGGGGGGCGCGGGGACATTGCCCACGCAGGAAGCCAGCAGCAGCGCAGCAAGCCCGGCAGCCGCGGTACGGATGTATTTCACAGATTACCTCTCCTTCGTCAAAATTCAATATCCTATTCAGTATACCGCATTCCCGCATCACCGTCAACCGCTTTCGGGGATTTTTCGGCCAATTGCAAAAAATTTACAAGGCGAAACTCCCTTTTACTTTTTGTGCTGATATAGGTTTATCCATCAACCCCTTCGTCGATTTGATGGAAATAAACGGCGCTGCAAGATGTTGAAATCCTGTAGCGCCAACGTGTCATTTCTCCACCAATCAGTGAGTGATAAAATTTCTTGTTAATGGTGTCATAGGTGTCAGTATTAATTCGATCAATACTATTCTGCAACCGCTCGTTTACAAATTAATTGTTTTCTCCATCAGAAGTGGGAATTACATAATGAAAAGTCACATTCCTTGTTGTTCTTTCAGCTTCGTTGTATTCGTTGAATACCACTTCCGCAGTTTTTTTATCATCCGATATTCTTGTCTCAACATATCGCATATTATTGTTAAAACCATCAAATTTATGAATGATCTCTCCATCTGCGGAAATCAATGTCAATGAATTTTCTTTTATAACAAGCGCGCCAATACTATTCACATCGAATATCTTGTCATACTTGCCGTATTTAACAAGATTATGATTGTTGTCAATAAAACAAAGCATAGAATCAGCAGAATACCCCGCTTCCCGTCCATCGCTGTCAGCCAATTCTTCGTAATTATCGAAATACCATATAAATAGTCCGCTGTCACTTTCATTCCATGCTACAACTTTGTCGAGAAAGATTTCTCCTGTATGTGTTAAGAATGTTTTTGGCAACTGCAAATCCGAAGGGCAGTATACAAGAAAATCGCCGATAGGATTGATCGTTCCATCTAACCCACACAAAACTTCGTTCGTTGGTGTTGTTACCCATGACACACCTCCTGCCCAATACACATTGTACAGTTCATTGGAATACCATAGATCAACAGCTTCTTTCAGTTCACGGACATAAAAACCGTTTTGAGTATATCCACCTAAATCGGCATTATAAGAACAAGCATAAAAACCAAAGCTGTCACGATTCAAGCAGATGTAATAGCCATTTCCGTGACGAACAGTCGAAATTGAGCTACCATTTATTCTATCCACAATGGCAGTATCTTTTATCCATTTATTTGCATCATCTTCAATATAAACAATGCGGACTGATGATTCATCAAATGTAATGGTATCTGTTAATGTGGGAGTTTTTTCGAGCGGCTCACCTATGACATATCCAAATACACGAATATCGGAATTGTATAGTCTACCATCAATTACAATATAATCGCCATAAAAAGCGATTGCCTCCTTAATTTCTTTCTGAAATATCAGAGTATTGTCTGATATTTCCAGTAAACATTTCTTTCCGTTGTCCTCACCAACAATATAGCAGACTTCTTCAATCTCACCTTGTCGATTGAAACGGTTCAGAATACGAAAATCACTATATGTTCCAATGAGATCATCTGTGTAACCGTCATATAATTCATAGCCGTTGTCAGTATCAATGATATATCGTGCACCATTCGTCCAAAGATATTCCGTTTGCTGTTGTGAAGTGGTTTGGTCAGTTATGGGAATATGTATTGGCTCTGTATCGAAATCTTCCCATTCAGGAAATGAATCTACAACTGTTACGGAAACAGGTTCACTCCTTGAAATCTCACGATTGAAGAAATAGCATAAACTAGACGGAACATCATCACCGTGTGCCAATACGTAAAGGTTCATTTCGCCGCTTCCACCGCCTGCCGCCGCAGAAACGATGGTTCCCGCGCTGTATTCATCTGGCAATAGCAGAACGCCTTCATAATATTGCTCATTGATATGATCGTAAACATAGTAGGTCATTCCCTCGGAAAAAATATAAAATGTCGGATTTTTTCCAACAGCCGATATTTCTATAAATGCAATATCAGCATTGTATGGGAGTTCTTCGACTTCCTCCACGATTGCAAGAATGAACGTATCATTTATAAAATGGTCTTGATTATGTAATTCCTGCTGACATCCAACAAAACTGAAAACACAAACTAATACGGCGATTATCATATAAATCTTTTTCATGAGATAATCCTCCTTGGTAAGTATTTATAAATACAGACGCAAAAATCTGCAAAAGGTTCCATTTAAATACAGTATACAATATATTTATGAATATTTCAAGATATAGGAACAAAGCCGTGTGTGGGATTTAGCTTTGTCTGATGAAATGTGAATACTCTTTGGTGAAATCGACGAAGTTTTTTTCATCAGCACAAAAGGTAAAAGTGATAGGCAAAAATACCCCTTGACAAATCTGCACCGATCAGGTATAATATAACCATCCTAACAAGAAGAGCGAATAACCCTCTGACGGAAAGGTGTTGAAATGCGAACCGCGGCCCTGGCCGTACTATGCTTCCGCACCTTCCCGGGTGCGGTTTTTTCGTTTGGAGGACACATGGAAACAAGAGTTGCCGTCATGGGCATTATTGTAGAAGATACCGATTCGGTGGAGGCGCTCAACGGGCTTCTCCACGATTACGGCGCATATATCATCGGGCGGATGGGGATCCCCTATCGGGAGCGGAACATCAGCATTGTCAGCGTGGCCATCGATGCGCCCCAGGATGTGATCTCAGCTCTGTCCGGGAAGATCGGCAAGCTGACGGGGATCAGCGTCAAAACCGCCTACGGGAAGGTGATGACCGATGGATAAGCGCACCGAAACCCTGATCCGCACCCTGGCGGAAACCCACTCCCTGCACACCGAGGATTACCTTTATCTCATCACCCACCGCACCGAGGAAGCGGCGGCCTATGCCGCTGAGTTGGCCGTGGCCGCACGGAAGGCGGTCTATGGGGATGCGGTGTATATCCGCGGGCTGATCGAGGTCAGCAACATCTGCCGCAAGGATTGCACCTACTGCGGCATCCGCCGCAGCAACCGCGACTGCGCCCGCTATCGGCTCACCCCGGAGGAGATCCTCTCCTGCTGCGAAGCCGGCTATGCCCTGGGCTTTCGCACCTTCGTCATGCAGGGTGGGGAGGATGCTTACTTCACCGATGAACTGCTCTGTTCCCTCATCCGTGAGATCAAGACGCGCTATCCCGACTGCGCGGTGACCCTTTCTCTGGGAGAGCGTTCCCGGGAAAGCTATGCCGCCCTCTATGCGGCGGGGGCTGACCGCTACCTGCTCCGTCACGAAACGGCAAACGCCGAGCATTATGCCGCCCTTCATCCCGCCGGGATCTCCCATGCCGAGCGAATGCGCTGTCTGCATGACCTCAAGGACATCGGCTATCAGGTGGGATGCGGGTTCATGGTGGGCTCCCCCTATCAGACCGAGGCGCATCTGGCCGAGGATCTGAAGTTCGTGGAAACCTTCTCTCCCCATATGTGCGGCATCGGGCCCTTCATCCCCCACCGCGATACGCCCTTTGCTCACTTCCCCGCAGGCAGTGTACCTCTGACCTGCTATCTCCTCTCCCTCATTCGCCTCATGCATCCCCGTATCCTGCTTCCCGCCACCACGGCCCTGGGGTCCCTTGAACCGAACGGCCGGGAGAAGGGCATTCTTTCGGGGGCAAACGTGGTGATGCCCAACCTCTCCCCCAGCGACGCACGGGAAAAATACCAGCTCTATGACGGCAAGCTCTCCACCGGAGCGGAGTCGGCTGAGCAGGTGGAAGCCCTGCGGCGGCGCATGGCCGATATCGGCTACACCGTGGTCACGGCCCGCGGCGACGCAAAATAAACCCAAGACACCAAAAATATATATCATCATACTGACGGGGAAGCTGAGCTGACCCTAAGAAAGGAAACCACTATGGTAAACAACTACAATCCCAAATCCATGCGGGCGGAGGAATTCATCTACGAGCCCGAGATCCTTGACACCATTGCCTATGCCGAGGCGAACAAGCACAACGCCGCCCTCATCGACGAGATCTTGGAGAAGGCCCGTCCCCGCCGGGAGAACGGCGAGCTGATCTGCCGCGGGCTCAATCACCGGGAGGCATCGGTCCTGCTGGCCTGCGATATCCCCGAGAAGAACGAGGAGATCCGCCGCCTGGCCGAGCAGATCAAGCTGGAGTTCTACGGCAACCGTATCGTCATGTTCGCGCCCCTTTACCTCTCCAACTACTGCGTCAACGGCTGTGTCTACTGCCCCTACCACCTCAAAAACAAGCACATCGCCCGCAAGAAGCTGACACAGGAAGAGGTTCGCGCCGAGGTGATCGCCCTGCAGGATATGGGTCACAAGCGCCTGGCCATCGAGGCCGGTGAGAACCCCGTTCACAATCCTCTTGAGTACATCCTGGAGTGCATCAACACCATCTATTCGGTGCAGCACAAGAACGGCGCCATCCGCCGGGTCAACGTGAACATCGCCGCCACCACTGTGGAGAACTACCGCCGACTCAAGGAGGCGGTGATCGGTACCTATATCCTCTTCCAGGAGACATACCACAAGGAAAGTTATCTCAAGCTCCATCCCACCGGACCCAAGCATGACTACGCCTACCACACCGAGGCCATGGACCGCGCCATGGAAGGCGGCATTGACGATGTCGGTCTGGGCGTGCTCTTCGGACTTGAGCTGTACAAATACGAGTTCGCCGGCCTGCTCATGCACGCCGAGCACCTGGAGGCTGTTCACGGTGTCGGCCCCCACACCATCAGCGTTCCCCGCCTGAAGCGGGCTGATGACATTGACCCCGACACCTTTGACAACGGTATCCCCGACGATATCTTCGAGAAGATCGTGGCCTGCATCCGCATTGCCGTGCCCTACACCGGCATGATCATGTCCACCCGCGAGTCCCAGGCTGTCCGCGAGCGCACCCTTAAGCTGGGCATCTCCCAGATCAGCGGCGCATCCCGCACCTCGGTGGGCGGTTATACCGAAGAGGAGCGCCCCCACGATTCCGAGCAGTTTGACGTTTCCGACCAGCGCACCCTGGATGAGGTGGTCCGCTGGCTGATGGAGCAGGGGCATATGCCCTCCTTCTGCACCGCCTGCTACCGGGAGGGCCGCACCGGCGACCGCTTCATGAGCCTGTGCAAGAGCGGACAGATCCTCAACTGCTGCCATCCCAACGCTCTCATGACCCTCACCGAGTACCTGGTGGACTACGCCTCCGAGGAGACCCGCAAAATCGGCTTCGAGCTCATCGAGCGGGAGCTGGAGAAGGTGCCCAACGAAAAGGCACGGGCCATCGCACGCCAAAACATCGAGGATATCAAAGCCTCTAACCGCCGCGATTTCCGTTTCTGAGGGATGACGAATATGAGTATGAACAACACCGTGTCCGCCGAGCGGACGCATATCGGCTTCTTCGGCCGCCGCAATGCGGGAAAGTCCAGCCTGGTCAACGCCGTCACGGGGCAGTCGCTGTCGGTAGTCTCGGACGTGGCCGGTACCACCACCGACCCGGTGCGCAAGGCCATGGAGCTGCTTCCCCTGGGTCCTGTGGTGATCATCGATACCCCCGGTATCGACGATGAGGGGGCGCTGGGCGCGCTTCGGGTGGAAAAGACCAGGGAGATCATCCGCGCCGTGCACATTGCCGTGCTGGTGGTGGATGCCGCCGCGGGGCTGCAGGCACCCGATCGGGAGCTGCTGGATCTTTTCGCCGCCGAGAAGACCCCGGTGCTGATCGCCTACAATAAATCCGACCTGTTGGAGAAGCTCCCCGAGCCGCCGGATGAAAAAACGGTCTATGTCAGCGCCGCCACCGGGGCCAACCTCCGCCTGTTCAAGGACACCCTTGCCCGCATGAAGGTGGGGGAGGGACCACAGCGAGGCCTGCTGGAGGACGTGGTCTCCGCCGGGGACACCGTTTTGCTGGTGATGCCCCTGGACGAATCCGCCCCCAAGGGACGGCTGATCCTACCCCAGCAGCACACCATCCAGTCTCTGCTGCTCAGCGGCGCCAAGGCCATGGTCACCCGTGACACCGAGCTGCCCCAGGCGCTTGCTGCCCTGGCCTCGCCTCCGGATATTGTCATCACTGACTCCCAGGCCTTCGGCTATGTGTCGAAAACCGTGCCGCCGGAGGTGAAGCTTACCTCCTTCTCGATTCTCTTTGTCCGCTACAAGGGCGACCTCTGCGCCGCCGTGCGGGGAGCCGCCGCCCTTGACCGCCTGCAGGACGGGGACACCGTGCTGATCTCGGAGGGCTGTACCCACCACCGCCAGTGCGGGGATATCGGCAGCGTGAAGCTTCCGGCGTGGATCAAGAAGTACACCGGAAAAGAGATCAATTTTGCCTTCACCTCGGGACGGGAATTTCCCGAGGATCTCACGCCCTATGCCCTGGTCATCCACTGCGGCGGCTGTATGCTCAACGACCGCGAGATGCAGAGCCGTACCCGCTATGCCAAGGCGGCGGGGATCCCTATGACCAACTACGGCATTGCCATCGCCCAGATGCACGGCATTCTGCGGCGCAGTCTTTCTCCCTTCCCCGATGCCCTGGCGGCATTGGACGGGGAGGAATAACCGAACCATACGAAAAGGACAGATGCGGTGCATCGGTCCTTTTTCGTTACTGCATATGAGATTGGTTACGGATTGTGATATTCAGCAGCGAATCTGACCATGCCCATGGGATCGTTGGTCATAATCAGCCGTACGCCGTCGTCGGCCAGCTTGCGCCAGTTCTCGGCGAAATCGTTATCGGCGTCGCCGGTGCCGATGGTCCAGGCGGCAAAGGTGCACTTGTCCAGGTTCGGTCTTGTTCCCTCGGTGTAATTGGTCTTGGGATCATAGTTGCCGTGAAGCTGGAAGGCAAAGGTGCCGGGGGCACGCTTAGAGAGAATGTTGTAATTGGATACGCTTGCCGAGGGAGAGCAGCGCAGAAGAATGAAGGGGGTCACGCCGCTGGCCTTGTGAAGGGCGCTCTGGATCTCGGCTGCCTGAGTGACACTGAGGAAAGCACCGTTGGGCTTACCGTAGGAAACGAGAATGGACGCGTAGTTGCCGGTTTTCTGCATGAGGGGGAAGAGGAAATTGGGGTCGGAGTCCTTCATCACAGCGGTGGTGTCGATGTACTGCCACAGGCTGGGCTTGTCGGGGACGATGAACAGTCTGCCGCGGCAGACAGTCAGCGCTTCCTCCAGGGTGGGGATCTTGAATTTGGTCAGGGGCGCAGAGGCACCACCCTGGTTGTCCTTGAGATACAGTTCCTGCAGCTGGGCGTAGGTCCATGCGCTTACATTTGCGCTGTTGGGATAGCCCGGCTTGCCCAGGTAGTCGGCGACGTCGGTCATGCGGGTGAGGGTCTCGTCATGCATGAGGACGATCACCCCGTCCCGTGTGATGGCGAGGTCAAGCTCCACGATGGAGACACCCATATAGTAGCAGCTGATGATGGACTCCAGGCTGTTCTCGGGGTAATAGGTGTGGTCGGCGCGGTGGGCGTTGACCCATACATCCCGGGTTCCGCTGCCCCCGAAGAGTTCCTTCTTCTTCAGTTCGTAGTCCAGCATCCATTCCGGAGTCTCCCATTCGGCGGCCCAGCGCATATAGAGCAGGGAGGGATCTTCGAGGTAGGCTTCGCGGTCGGGGAGGATGTAGCTGAAGTTCAGCGCAGAGAGCTCGACTTGGCCGCCGTTTGCCTTAAGCTTGTCCACAACGGCCAGGAAGGCATTGCCGTAGGCGTACCTGTCGTAGGCGTCAAAGTAAATGCAGCTGCCCTGCCTGAGTACAAAATAGGCGTAGAATTCGGTTGTGTTATGTGTGCCGTTACCGATTACCAGCAGATTTTCGCCTGCCTCGTTCGCCTTTACCTCTACCACGGGAAGGTTGACGCCGCAGTATTCGCCCAAAATACGATGCAGAAGCTGGGCGTGCTCCAGATTTCCTTTTTTCTCGTAGGCGATGCTGTACTCACTGATAGGGACACCGCCGATGGAGATGCTGTCGGCCGAATATGCACCTCTGTCCATGTAGCAGAAGTCGGCAGGAAGGGAGAGGCCGGCTTCGGTAACGAAATTCTCCAACAAATAGTTCACTGCACGGGAGGTGCCGGCCGGGTTGGCACCCAGTACCACCAGCTTATTACCGGTCATGCGGACCGTGAAATCATGATAGTGCAGCTCGGCCATGGCCTCGCGGGTCTCGGCACGGTTGACCTCCCCCACTAAGATTTCGTAGGGCGGGATCTCTTCTTCGGTGCGGTACCAGTCATCGGTGAGCGTAAGGGATGCTCCACTTACGGTGCGGATGCCGTTTTGCAGAGCCTGCGCGGCCTCGATTTCAACGGTGTCTCCTCTCTCAGCGCGAATGATTTGGTAGGTCTGCTCGCCGCCCACAATGATACAGTTGGGAACCGGTTCGGGAACTGCGGTGGAGTCGGCAGGGGGCGCAGGAGGCTCGGTCTGCTCGCCGCAGGCAGAGAGCAGGGTGAGCAGGATCAAGGTCAACGCGGGAATGAAAATGGAGAATGTTCTCCGATTTGTTTTCATCATACGTTTTGTCCCCCTTGAATATGTGATTTCTCCACTTCGGATTATACCAGTAAATATTTCGAAAGTCAAGAAATTTTCTCTGTGAAAAAAGAAAACGGTATCGCACAGCGATACCGTTTTTGCCTATTGGCTACAAAATAGATATTTCTTCCGGTTTTCGTATGACTTTAAACCCTCACATATTAATCATGATCATTCGCAAAAGGCTTTGCTTATACATTGGCAATCAGTGTAGTCAGGGATTTTCTCTGGCCTTCGGTAGGCTCCTTCAGTTTGCCGTTCTTCAGGAGCGTTGTAATGCAGTGTACCAGGAACCATCCGTCTGCGTGGAATATAAACTGCAATTCATACGCTTTAATCTTTCTAAGGTGTGTGGGAACCGACTCCAGTACAGCCTCAGCATAAGGGGCCTTCAGCGCATCAAACTCAGTCTGATACTTCACCTTGATTCGCTCGCCGATGGCAAGGAGTTTATTTTGAATATCCTTGCTTGCGAGAACAACAATCTGCCATGCTGCCTTGAAATAGCCATCATAATCTCCGTTGGTTTTTACGCAACCGCGCTCTGCAAGCCATGCATACTCATCCTTTGAAAGCCGGTCCTCAAACTCTCTTTCATAGAGCGAAAGAATACGTTTGGCTTCTTCTGAATACTTGAGTCTGTAACCATCTCCGCGTTCTGACCACTCACTATCGATCTGCCAAAGAATACGCTCACCATTGCCATTCCACATAGGACCGCACCAGTTTCTCATATAAACGTAGTCATCGGGAAGAATCATTTCGTCCGGCACTACTGATGCGTGATAGATATTATGAGCACCATCCGGACGGATCGTGGCGACCTCTTCAAAAGAAATGCTCTCATCCATCAGTTTCTCACCGGACCAAGCTGCTATATAAGGAATCAGCGTCCACAGGATGAAATTGCGATCCGCTTTAGGCGACTTAGTCAAGGAGATGGGCTCGTCTGTTTGACCACACCAGATGTCCGGGTCGTCAAGGATGCCGGAAGAGGTCAGCTCGTCATACAGATCGTTCGCAAACAACTCAGCAGCACGCTTGTACATATCGTTCTGCATGGTAAGCAGTTCTGCAGTCGGCTCGCTGATGATGAAGTTGATAATGTACTTATCCTTCCCAGCCTGCAGGAAGCCGTATTCTTCAAGAAATTCTACTTCGGTTTCAACGTACACGGGGGAAACACCCAGGTCATCGGCAATCTCGTTAATGGTCTTGGCTGTATTGCGCACACAGTAGCAGATGTTCTGTGTCAGTGCAGAACGGAAAAAATCGTTGGGAGACTTTTTGCCTACGGAACCATTTAAGCCGGAAGAGTGAAATCTTATGGGGTTATACATAAGCTGGCTTGTTTT